>DASXMW010000116.1:0-9600 GCA_036495425.1 Streptosporangiaceae bacterium
TGGCGCGTCCTCGGGCGGTGGGTCGAGGGGGGCCAGCAGGTGGGCGAGCTGGCGGAGGCCGCGGTAGGCGGCGGTGCGGACGGCGCCGGCGGACTTGCCGACGATGCGGCCGGTGGCGGCGGCGTCCAGGCCCATCACCACGCGCAGCAGGATCGCCTCGGCCTGGTCGGGTGGGAGGGTCGCGATCAGGGCGATCGCGTCGTCGGTGCCGACCTCCTCGAGGGCCTTCGCTGCGGTGTCGTCGTTGCCGGGCAGGCCGTGCAGGTCCTCGGCGGGCACCGTCACGCACGGGCGGCGGCGCTGGTGGCGCAGGTGGTCCATGGCGCGGTGCCGGGCGATGGTGGCGGCCCAGCCGCGGAAACCGTCCGAGTCGCCACTGAACCCGCCCAGGTCACGGGCGATGTGCAGCCACGCCTCCGACGCCACGTCCTCGGCGTCCTCGCCCACCATGGCCCGCAGGTACCGGAGCAGACGCGGCTGCATGTCCCGGTAGAGGGCACGGAAGGCCTGCTCATCACCCTGCTGAGCTGCCCGCACGGCCTCCGACAGGTCCGGCTTGTCCGTTGCGGCGGGCCGGTCAGAGCGGGCCGGCCGCCCGTCAGACGTGGGCGCTGAGCTGGCGTCGTCCCGTCCCGTCCCGGGCAGCGCCGTGTCTGCCGAACGGTCCATTTGGTCAATGATGGGGTATGACGGACCTCTGGCGCGGAGACTAGCGTCGATTCGCCCGAAAAGGATTGCCTGCCGGTCTTCGGCCTGTCGGCTACGCGGCGTGGCGGCATAACGGAAACGTTGCGCTCGGAGTCGACTTCAGGGCGTAAACGCCGTCCGGACTGCCTCGTCCGGTTATTAGTTAGTAGCGTCGAAGTATGCGGCTTGGCGTGCTCGACGTGGGATCCAATACGGTCCACCTGCTCGTGGTGGACGCGTACCCGGGCGCGCGCCCGCTCCCGGCCTTCTCGCACAAGGCCGAGATCCGCCTGGCCGACCACCTGGAGAACGGCGGGCGGCTGTCGGCCCCGGGTGCGGACCAGCTGCTGGTGTTCGTGAAGGACGCGCTGCGGATCGCCGAGGACAAGGGGGTCGAGGACTTCGTCGGCTTCGCCACCTCGGCCATCCGGGACGCGGTCAACGGCGACGAGGTGCTGGCCCGGATCACCGAGCAGACCGGCACCCGCATCAACGTGCTCGGCGGCGAGGACGAGGCCCGGCTGACGTTCCTGGCCGCCCGGCGCTGGTTCGGCTGGTCGTCCGGGCGGCTGCTGGTCTTCGACATCGGTGGTGGGTCGCTGGAGATCGCGTCCGGTGTGGACGAAGAGCCGGACGTGGCGGTGTCGCTGCCGCTCGGCGCGGTCCGGCTGAGCCGCGACTGGCTCCGGTCCGATCCGGCCACCGGGGCTCAGCGCCGCGGCCTGCGCCGGCACGTGCGGGCCGAGATCGCGCGCACGGTCGGCGGCGTGCTGCGGTACGGCCGCCCGGACCGGGCCGTTGCCACGTCCAAGACCTTCCGGCAGCTGGCCCGGGTCGCGGGAGCGGCGCCGTCCAGCGAGGGCCCCTACGTGCGCCGGCTGCTGGCCGACGCGGACCTGGCGTCCTGGGCTGACCGGCTGCCGACAATGACGCTGGCCGAGCGGCGCAAGCTGCCCGGCGTGTCCTCGGCCCGGGCCCCCCAACTGCCCGCGGGGGCGATCGTGGCCGACGCCGTGATGGACCTGTTCGGCGTGGCCGAGCTGGAGATCTGCCCGTGGGCGCTGCGGGAGGGCGTGATCCTGCGCCGCCTCGATGTCATCACCTGACCGGTCCCGCTCCGGCGGACGACGGCCCGCCGGCGGTGGCGGCCGGAGCCGAGCACGAAAAACGGGCCCGGGGGATGCCCCCGGGCCCGTTCCGTGTCCTCGCGGTCAGTGCTGGCGCTGCTCCCGGACGATGCGCACGCCCTCGGTCGGCTCGTCCTGGTCGATGGCTCCGGTGTAGCTGCTCTCCTCACCGGAACCCCGGCGGGCCGGGCCAGCCGGGCGGCCGGGGCCGCGGTCCTCACCCTCGGGACCGGGACCGGACGGCCGGAGCTGGTCGGCGGGCAGCGGAGCCGGGGCGGCCGGGTTCTGCGGCGACCGTCCCCGCGGGGCCTCGTGTGCGCCTCCGCGCGGGGCCTCGTGCGCACCACGGCTGGGACCCGGGTGCACCAGCACCGGGTCCGGCACCGGCTTGGAGCCCGAACCGGGCTGGCCGCCCACGGGGCCGCCGGGACCGCCGACACCGGGACCGCCGACACCGGGACCGCTGGCGCCGGGACCGCCGGGCTGGCCTGGGGTGGGACGTCCGGCCGGGTCGGGCCGCGGGCCGCCGGGAGCACCCGGGCCGGGGCGCTGGGCCCGGGCCGCGACCGCGGCGGCGTCCCCGACCGGGGTGCCCTGACCGGGACGGCCCGGCGCCGGAGCGCCGTTCGGGGTGCCCGCGCCGGACGGGGCGCCCTGGCCCGCGTTCGCGCCCTCGGCCTTCTTCTGGCCCATGGCCTTGGCCACGTGCTGGTCGACCTCGTCCTCCAGCGACGGCCGGGCGGTCTCCGCCGCGACCAGGCCGGACACGCCGTCCAGGATGTCGGTCAGCCGCCGGATGGTCTCGCTGTGCCGGGTGCTCAGCAGGTTGAGCCGCCGCTCGGCGCCGTCGTGGATGGCGGCCGCCCGCGCGGTGGCCTCGTCCAGGGTCTGCTTGGCCTGCGACTTGGCCCCGGACAGCACGGTGTCCGCCTTCTTCCGCGCGTCCGCCGTGGTGTGGTCAGCCTCGGCCCGCGCCGTGGTCCTCGTCTTGTCCGCCTCGGACCGGGCCGAGGAAATGGCCCGCTCGGCCTGCTCCTGGGCGGCCGTGAGCATGTGCTCGGCCTGCTCCCTGGCCTCCTTCTTGACCCGGCCGGCTTCGGACGAGGCATCCGTGAGCTGCTTCTTGATGTCGTCGTCGGCGCGGTTCTTCTGCGCCTTGGCCTCGTCGTCGGCGAGCTTCAGGATCTGTGAGATCCGCTCGCTGACCTCCTCGTGGGCCGGCCGGCTGCCGAGAGCCTGCTGGCGGAGCGAGGTCACCTCCTGCCGCAGCTGCTCGCCTTCGTCCAGCGCACGGCCCAGCCGCTCCTCGAGCTCGCGGACCTGACTCCGGCAGCGGGCGACAAAATCGTCGACCTGACGCCGGCTGTAGCCGCGCATCTGAACCTCGAAAGCGTCTTCTTGGCTGGAGAGGTTGGGAAGAAGATCGGTATTTTCGTTCATGGCTTCACGAGGACCTTATATCCGGGAGCGTGCGGGAAAAGTTGACCGGTAGGCACGTTATCGCGGGACTACTGAGCAGGGGCGTGATGTCTGCGGGAACCTTGTGCGCTGTGGTGAGATCGATACGTGCACGACTCTTGTCCCGAACGACCCTCCCGCGCAACCGAAACGTCCAAGTGCACCGTTATGCACCGGGTTTGACCGGCTGAAATCCGCCTGACGTGCACGCTTGGCGCTCGCCGGGTCGCGGACCGTGGCTACTGGACTGACGTGTGCCGCCCGGCCGGACCCGGGCCGCCGCCTCCGGGAGGGCCGGAGCCTGGCCGGGCCGGATGGTGGTGCATGCACAATGACGCGCACGTGCCCTCGTATACGTGATCTACCGGATCACCGCCGGCCATAGCCGGCGATTAGTGGAATTGTGACCGGCAGCCTGGGTAAAACCACACCGGTGGGTGGTCCAGGAATGGCCCTGATGGGTCATGCGGATCGGCGGCGGACGACGTAGCCTGGATGCATCAGGCGTCAAGCGTCGGCGTCGACGGAGGTGAGCACGGTGCCCGAGTACCTCGATCTTCGTGTTCACGACCGGGTGGCTCTCGACGAGATCGACCTGTACGCCGAGGTGCTGGGGGCGGTGGCCGCCAGCGACGGCCCGCTGACCCGGAAAGAGCTGGACGAGGTGCTGGGCGTCAGTCCCGAGCCCGACGTGCTCGGCCGGATCGCCTAGCCCGTCGGGGCCATCCCCCCGGCGCTCGCCGCTCAGCCCGCCCCGTACATCACGTCGGTGGCGGCGAGCGTGAAGCCGAGCGCGGTGTACATCCGAACCGCGGCCCGGTTGGTCTCGTCCACGTACAGCATGACCACGGCCAGCCCCCGGTCGTCCCGCAGGTAGCGAAGCCCGGTCAGGGTGAGCGCGCGGCCCAGCCCCGAGCCCTGCTCGGCGGGGTCGACCCCGACCACGTACACCTCGCCGGTGTCCTGGTCGTGCACCTTGGTCCAGTGGAATCCGGCCAGCCGGCCGTCCCGCTCGGCCAGGAAGAAGCCGGCCGGGTCGAACCATTCCTCCTGCTCGCGCAGGTCCAGGTCGACCCGGGTCCAGGCCCCCTGCTCGGGGTGGTGGGCGAAGGCCAGCGCGTTGAGCCGGAGCCAGGCGTCTTCGTCCCGCCCGGGCACGAACGTGCGCAGTGTGATCCCGGCCGGCAGCGACGGCTCGGGCAGCGGATCCCGCAGCGGCCGGCTCATCCGGAACAGGGCGCGGACCCGGCTCAGCCCGGCCGACCGGGCCAGCCCCGCCGCCGCGGGCAGGTCGCCGTGGGCCCAGACCCGCAACGAGCCGCCCCGGGCCTGCTCGGCCAGGGCGGCCAGCAGCGCCCGGCCGGCGCCCCGGCGGCGGTGGGCCGGGTCCACCACCAACTCGGCGCTGGCCGCCCCCGGTTCTTCCCACCGCAGGTGCGCGTAGCCGGTGATGACCCCGTCCGGCGCGGTCAGCAGATCGACGCCGGCCGGCCCCGCCTCGTCCTCGCGGTCACCGTCGGCGGCCTGGCCGCCGAAGCGGACGTGCAGCATGGCCTGCTCGGACAGCGGAACCACGCCGTCCGTAGCGGCCGCCGCCCCCACCAGCCGGAGGATCTCCTCGCGCTGGGCCGGGCCGAGCGGCCCGGACTCGATCGCCGCCGGGTCAGCCGTTGGGCTGTGCCCCGTGGACGCTGGCTTCCCTGAGCCCGGGTTCGTCGTCGGGTCCGGTGTCGTGTTCATCGTCTCCCGGGTGCGTACTGTCCCGCTGGTCATCGTTGATGCCCTTGAACGGAACGAAACGGTAGCCGACGTTGCGGACGGTGCCGATCAGGGCCTCGTGCTCGGTGCCGAGCTTGGCCCGCAGCCGGCGGACGTGCACGTCCACCGTCCGGGTGCCGCCGAAGTAGTCGTAGCCCCAGACTTCCTGCAGCAGGTGAGCCCGGGTGAAGACCCGGCCCGGGTGCTGGGCGAGGAATTTCAGCAGTTCGAATTCCTTGAACGTGAGGTCCAGCGCCCGCCCGCGCAGCCGGGCCGAGTAGGTGGCCTCGTCGATGGTAAGGTCGCCGGACTTGATCTCGTCCGGCGCGTCGGCGGCCGCGTTCCGGGCCCGGCGGCCCAGCGCCAGCCGCAGCCGCGCTTCGACCTCGGCCGGGCCGGCCGTGTTGAGGATCACGTCGTCGGCACCCCAGTCGGCGCTGACCGCGGCCAGGCCACCCTCGGTGACGATGATGAGGAGCGGACAGTCGAGCCCGGTGGTCAGCAGCAGCTTGCAGATGCTCTTACCGTGGGCCAGGTCGCGGCGGGCGTCGACCAGCACCAGGTCGCCGGCGGGCGCGTCGATCAGGGCCGACGCCTCCGGGGGCATGACCCGCACCGAGTGCAGGAGCAGGCCCAGGGCGGGCAGTACTTCCGTGGACGGTTCCAGCGTCCCGGTCAGCAGGAGCAGATCGCTCAAGCGGTACCACCTCCACTCCGCGGTGCCGGTGCACCGGCACTCACCTGTAAAAACACACAGGGACCCGGGGGCAGCGTCGCCCGGATCCCATTGTCAGCAAGGATAGCTGATATGGCCATGATTACCATCCGCTATTGGTCGGCGGCCAAGGAAGCCGCCGGGGTCGCGGCCGAGTCCTGCGAGGCCGGCACGCTGGCCGAAGCGCTGGCCGCGGTGCTAGCCCGCCGGGACGGCGCCGCCGGCGATCGCCTGCGCGGCGTGCTGACCCGGTCGTCCTTCCTGGTCGACGGCGCGCCCGCCGGAGTGCGGCGGCCCGAGGACATCAGCCTGGCCGGAGCGGCCGTGATCGAGGTGCTGCCCCCCTTTGCGGGCGGCTGACCGGCCGCGGCGGCTGACGCACGGGGAGGCTGATCCCCGGCGCCACCGGGACTCCGGCCCGGTGCCCGGTTTACCCCCCTGTCCCCGGGTACGTTCCCGTCCCTGATGCGGAAGCTGCTGATCTTCGTGATCATCCTGGCCGGGCTGCTGGTGGCGGCCGACCGGATCGGTGTGGTCGTGGCCGACCACGAGGTCGCCGACCACATCCAGACCGCCTACCACCTGCCGTCGAAGCCGTCGGTCAGCGTGCGCGGGTTCCCCTTCCTGACCCAGGTGGTGTCCGGGCACTACGACGAGATCGACGTGTCCACCGGCCAGCTGACCACCCAGGGGGTCACCGTCGATGACCTGGTGGCCAAGCTGACCGGCGTGCGGGCCCCGATGAGCGACCTGATGGGGCACGGCTCGTCAACCATCAGCGCGGCCCACGTGGCCGGCACCGCCACCGTGCCGTTCGCCTCGGTGCGCCGCCGCCTGCCGCCCGGGGTCCAGCTCAGCCAGGACGGCAGTGCGCTGCGGCTGTCCGGGAAGGTGAGCTATCTGGGGCTCAGCCTCCCGGTCACCGCCGACGCGCTGCTGTCGCCCAGTGGCTCGGGCATCGCGGTCACGCCGACCCGCATCCAGGTCGCCCACGGCGGCGGCGCGCTGTCCAGCCTGATCTCGGGCCAGTTTCATTTCGTGGTGCCGGTCACCGGGCTGCCGCTGCGCCTGTCGATCAAGTCGGTCCACGTGGTCCCGGGCGGGGTCCGGGTCGGCGCGGCCGCCAGCAACGTCTCGTTCAGCACCAGCGGCCAATAGCAGCCGAACTATGCCGGCCGCCGAAGGTCTGGTCGAGGACCTCCCGGGCCTCCAGCGGGTCGGCGGTGGTGAATGAGTGCCGCTGCGGGCCGGGTCGTGCCGCGGCAGTCATCGGCGCCTCCTGGTGAGCTGGGTCAGGTCCGCAGCGTGCGGCTGGGCGGCTGGCCGTACCGGCGCTGGTAGGCGGCGGCGAACTGGCTCGGGCTGGCCCAGCCCCATTTGCGGGCGACGGCGGCCACGGTAACCCCGCCGCCCGGCTCGGCGGCGGCTAGTTCCTGGTGGGCGCATTCGAGCCGGGCCTGGCGCAGGTACCCGGCCGGGGTGGTGCCGTAGTGGCGGCGGAACGCGTGCCGCAGCGCCCGATCCGTCACGCCTGCGGCGGCAGCGATCTGGGCCAGGGTGACGGGCTGGCCGGCGTGAGCGTCGATGAACGCCGCGGCCCGGCGCACGGCGGCGGTTGGCACCCAGCGCGGGCCAGGAGTGTAGGCGACGGTCATCGTGGTGTTGGGGAACGTCTCCAGCAGCGCGGCCGTCGCCAGCCGCATCATCTCCCCGGCCATCAGCGGGCTGACCACGGTGGTACCCGAACTGACCAGTTCGCCGCAGATGTACCGGGCTATGCGGGCCCACGTTTCCTGCCGGGCCACTGAGACCGGGGTCATCGACTCGAACCGCAGGTCTGCGGCGGGCAGGCCGGTGACCTCCTCGGCCAGCCGGCCCGCGGCCGCCCACGGGACCTGCACCAGGGCGAGCCCGAGGTCATGCATTCTCGTGACGTGCGACAGGGCAGGAGGCGGTAGGAACGCATCGCCGCCGGTGAAGTACAGCTCTCCCCGCGCCGTGGAGATGACACCGTCCCCGTGCAGCACGACCACCGCGTGCGGGTCGGTGTGAGGGTCGATCTCAGCTTCATAGCTGAAACCGCCGTACCGCATCAGGCAGGCGCTCAGCCCGCCCGCGGCCGCCGAGCGCACGCTCCCGTCGACCCGGCCCGGATCGGGGCAGCTGAAACGAGCCCGGTGTTCGACGTAGAGCTGGCTGATCAGCTCCGCGATCAAGTCCATGTCCTGGGAGACCAGCTCAGCGCGCTCGACCGGGACCGGACCGGCCGCCGATTCCGGGCCCGCCATCAAGCGCCCACCACCCGCCATACCGCCCAGCTTGCCGCCATTCGCAAACGCTATCCCCAAGCGAAGGAGCGGCATACCCCGGATGAAAAACGCTTAGGGGGCCGGCCCTGATTCGCGTGCATTAAGCCGGTCCGAATTCAGCGCAACGTATCCTGGGCTGGGCTGGTTGCCGCCAGCCGACTTTGGCGGGTCGGCATGAGAGGTCTGCGGGGCCCAGGAACCGTGGGACCGGCAGGGATCTCGCGAAGACCTCTCTCATATCCGGGCCACGCCCAGATTTTCCCGCCCGCCACTTCCCAACCGGGCCTGGACCGATACTGCCGCGGCCGCCCCATTGGTCACAATGGCTAGCATGAGCACATCCCGCATCTTGCGTCGCAGAAGTTGGTGACTCGGGGCCTGGAATTCGAAATTAATTAAAAGACTGAACTTCGCGCGCGATTTGAACCGGTCGGGTTGCGGAACCGTAGTTGTTGACATGGGAGGCTCGGGATCCGCGGCGCCGCAGGACACGGTGGCCGACGAGGCGTACATTCGGGCGCTCTACGCCGAGCATGGCGGTGCGCTGCTCCGTTATGCGCTCCATCTCACCGGCGGCGACAAGCAGCGCGCCGAAGACCTCGTGCAGGAGACCGTGGTCCGCGCCTGGCGGCACCCGGAAGCGCTGGCTGACCGGCCGGCCCGGCCCTGGCTGTTCGCGGTGGCCCGGAACCTCGCGGTCGACGCCTACCGGGCCCGGCAGTCCCGGCCGCCCGAGGTCGGGCAGGGCGCGCTGGAACTGGTGCCCGCGGCCGACGACGCCGACCGCGCCCTGGAATCGTGGGCCGTGGCCGAGGCCCTGGCCACGCTGCGGCCCGACCATCGCCGGGTCATCATCGAGACCTACTACCGAGGCTGTTCGGTCGCGGAGGCCGCAGCCACCCTCGGGATCCCGTCCGGCACGGTGAAATCCCGTACCTTCTACGCGCTCAAAGCGCTGAAGCTCGCGCTGGAGGAGAGAGGACTTGCGCCATGACGTCGGCGTGGGAATGTGCTGATACGCGTCAGGCGCTCGGTGTCTACGTACTGGGAGCCATCGACCCGGCCGAACGGGCACTGGTCGATGCGCACGTGGCCGGCTGTACCGAATGCCGCGACGAGCTGGCCGCCCTGGCCGGGCTGCCCGCCCTGCTGGCCCGGGTGGGCGCGGACGAGGTCGGCCGCATCTCGGCCGAGGACGCCGGCCCCAGCCCCGGCCCCAGCCCGGCCGAGGAGTCCCCCCGCGAGGACTTCGTCGACTCGCTGGTCACGCTGACCGCGGCCCGCCGGCGCCGGAGCCGGCGCTGGCAGATCCTGGCCGCGGCCGCGGCCCTGGTCGTCGCGGCGGGCGGCGCGGCCGCGGGCCTGCGGCTGTCCTCGGACTCGTCCGCGGCCCAGGCCAGCGCCCAGCCCGCCCCGCCCGCCAGCTGGAAGACGGCCAGCACCACCTCCGCCCTGAAGGGCGTCAACGCGACCATCCGGTACCAGAAGCTGGACTGGGGCGTCGCCTACGACGTGCAGATCACCGGCGTGCCCAAGGGGACCACCT
>DASXMW010000117.1:0-28709 GCA_036495425.1 Streptosporangiaceae bacterium
CGGACAGGTCGACGAGGATGTCGGGATTTTCGGCGAGCGCGATCGGCTCCGGGAGCCGCCCGTCCTTCTTCATCTTGGACTCGTTCCGGATCACCGGGCGGAAGTCGGCGACGGCCGCCGTCATTACCACCGCGTCCGCTCCTCCGGCCTCCGCCAGCATCGCGGCGTGCATGTCACGCGCCGACACCACGCGGACGATACGCGCTCCCGCCGGGCCGGGAAGCTCCACGTTCGCCGCCACCACGGTGACGTCCGCGCCGCGGGCCACCGCCGCCCTGGCGAACGCGTAGCCTTGCCTGCCGGTCGACCAGTTGCCGAGAAAGCGCACCGGGTCGAGTTCCTCACGAGTCCCGCCGGCCGAGATCACCACTCGCCTTCCGGCGAGGGACGGCGCGGCACCGCTGTGCGAACCGGAGAGTACGGCCTCGGCCGCCGCGAACAGCTCGCCTGGTTCCGGCAGCCGACCGGGACCGGTATCCGGTCCGGTGAGCCGCCCGACCGCGGGCTCGATCACGATCGCGCCCCGTTCCCGCAGCCGGGAGACGTTGTGCCTGGTGGCCGCGTGCTCCCACATTTCGGTGTGCATCGCGGGCGCGTACATCACCGGGCAGCGGGCGGTCAGCAGCGTCGCGGTCAGCAGGTCATCGGCCCGGCCCGCGGCCGCCCGGGCCAGCAGGTCGGCGGTGGCCGGGGCGATCACGACCAGATCGGCGGACTGGCCGATCCGGACGTGCGGGACCTCGTCCACACCGGTCCACACGTCGGTGGTGACCGGCTGACCGGACAGCGCGGCCCAGGTCGGCTCGCCCACAAAGCGCAAACAGTCCGGGGTCGGGATGACCCGGACGCGGTGGCCGCTCTCGGTCAGCCTGCGCAGCAGCTCGCACGCCTTGTAGGCCGCGATGCCCGCGGAAACGCCCAGGACGACCTGTGGAGCCATGGCGGCTGAGCTGCTGCGGCCTGGGTCAGGCCTCGTTGGTGGGCTCGACCGAGAGGAGACCGTCGCGGACCTCGCGCAGCGAGATCGAAAGCGGCTTCTCCTGAACCCGGGTCTCCACCAGCGGGCCCACGTACTCGAGCAGGCCCTCGCCCAGCTGCGAGTAGTAGGCGTTGATCTGGCGCGCCCGCTTGGCGGCCATGATCACGAGCTGGTACTTGCTGTCGACGATGTTGAGAAGATCGTCGATCGGCGGGTTGATAATGCCATCGGCGGCGGGAGTCCCTGCCACGTCACGCCTTTCGTCATCAGGAAGGCGTCACCGGTCGTCCGGTGAGCCAAACCCCAAGGCTACCAGCTGTTCACACACCTGCTTGACCGATGTGTTGACCAGGGTGATGTCAAATTCGCTCCCGGCCGCCAGTTCCGCCCGGGCCGCGTCGAGGCGGCGTTCGACGACCTCGGGCGGCTCGGTGCCACGGCCGGTGAGCCGCCGCACCAGTTCGTCCCAGGAGGGCGGGGCCAGGAACACCAGGCGCGCGTCGGGCACGCTCTTGCGCACCTGCCGGGCGCCGGCGAGGTCGATCTCGAGCAGGCAGGGAATGCCCGCCGCGAGTTTCTCCTCGAGCGGCTTTCGCGGGGTTCCATACTTGTTTCCGGCGAACTCCGCCCATTCCAGTAGTTCGCCGCGATCAACCATCCGGTCGAATTCGGCCTCGTCCACAAAAAAGTATTCGCGGCCGTCGGCTTCACCGGGCCGCGGCGGGCGCGTCGTCACCGAGACCGAGAGCCACAGCTCGGGATAGCACCGCCGCAGCTCCGCGACGACCGTGCTCTTCCCGACCCCGGAGGGCCCGGAGAGCACGGTCAGCCGGGAGAACGTCCGCATGGTACGGCAGTATCCACTGCCGGGCCCCGCGGCTCCGCTGGGGGTGGCGGAGTCGCCCGCATTACCTCCCGGACCGGTCAACCATGCCCCCGTACCCGCTCCCGGATTCTGCTGTTTGCCTACTTGTCTCCGGTTGTCTCCGGAGCCGGCTCAGATGTCCGAGCCGAACTCGTGCTCGAGTGCCGAGCGCTGGTTCGCCCCCAGACCACGGACCCGGCGGGACTCGGCGATGCCGAGACGTTCCATGATCTGCTTGGCGCGGACCTTGCCGACACCCGGCATCGACTCAAGCAGAGCCGAGACCTTCATCTTGCCAATGACGTCATCGGTCGAGCCTTCCTTGATGACGTCAGAGAGGGTGGTGGCTCCGCGCTTGAGGCGATTCTTCACCTCCGCGCGTTCTTTGCGTGCTCTGGCCGCCTTCTCCAAGGCTGCCGCGCGCTGATCAGGAGTGAGGGGAGGAAGAGCCACTCGAGGTCACCTCGGGTTTCGTTGGGAAAAACGTTGTGGCGGTGAAACTAGCGAGTAAGAGTACCTTTCGGCAACGCGAATCCCCGTTTATGTCACAATAAATTTAGGGATATTACTCTGGGTGATCGATCGCTTACAAGGAGCAAGCAATCAACGGTCACAAGGGCTCCGTTCGCCGGCCGGCAACGGCCGAAAGTGTCGCTCGATCCTGGTGTCAGGGCCACCACGATAGGCCGTCCACGGCAAGAGTAAGCCAACTGCCGCCGTTCTTGAACGGCTGCCCCGAGATTAGTTCTCGCCGGACTGTCCAATCGTCACTGAGCTGTCGGGCACGCACGCACCCTAGCGCGCATGAACGATTTGACGGCTGCCGATGCGCATATGATGACAACCCTTGGCCGCTGAAGCGCTTACGCGATACCGCAGTGCTTACCGTACGGCTAAGTGCGCGGGTAACTTCACCGCTTACCGCACCGCTTACCGCACTGGCGCCAGTGCGATGAGTACGCCACTGACTGACATGCCCATGGCGATGCAATCCCGTGGAAACGGATACACTACCGCCCTTACGGGCCGAGGAAATATTTTACGTTTCAACACAGCCCGATCCTATGGCGTCGCCAATGATGTGCATACGAATCGCGTTCTGGCCTGCCGGGCGGGCTCACCCATAGGGCTTACCGCATAGCAGCTGATGCGCGTTCGGCGGTATTTCAGGCTGGCTGGCGGGGCGTGGTCAGCGGGCGGGGGTGGCGGACGACTGGGCGGGCGACTGGGCAGGCGACTGGGCGGCCGGCGCGAGGCGGCGCAGCGAGGCGGCCACCGTGGCGGCGGCGGCCCCCGGGTCGGGCGCGGCGGTGATGGGGCGGCCGATGACCAGCAGGTCCGAGCCGGCCCGGAGCGCTTCCTCGGGAGTGGCCACCCGGGCCTGGTCGTTGGCGGCGCTGCCGGCCGGGCGGACGCCCGGGGTGATCAGCGTGATGTCCGGGCCGACCTCGGCACGGACCGCGCTGACCTCCTTCGGCGAGCAGACCAGCCCGCGGGCGCCGGCCTCGACGGCCAGGGTGGACAGCCGCAGCACGGTGTCGTGCACGCTGCCGGTGACCCCGATCAGCCCCAGCTGCTCCTCGCTGAGCGAGGTCAGCAGGGTCACGGCGGCGATCATGGTGTCCGGGGCAGCCTCGGCCGCGGACCGGATCACGTCGGGGCCGCCGCTGGCGTGCACGGTCAGCAGATCCGGGTGCAGGCGGGCCACGGTCCGGGCCGACCGGGCCACGGTGGCCGGGATGTCGTGCAGCTTCAGATCGAGAAAGACCCGGACGGCGCTGGCCCCCCGGATCGAGGCGACGACATCGGGGCCGTAACGCAGGTACAGCTCGAGGCCGATCTTGACCGTGCTCACGTGCGGCGTCACCAGGTCAGCCCACATGGCGGCGGTTTCCAGGTCGGGTGCGTCCAGTGCGACGGCGACTGGCGCGTGGTTGTTCAAGGCCACTCCTTCGGCTCGTGCTGTTCGATTGCACGGTGGTGCTTGGCTGGTTTGCACAGCTGAGGCCGTCGCCGGCGGTTGTTAACGCTCACACTTGCGGTGCCCCGGCGTTCGCGGACGAGAAGTGCCGGGATTGTGATGTGACGGCCTCGGCGGGCGCCCGCCGCTTGACCTCGTGTAAGAGGTCACCTCGTGGCCGTACCCGAGAGTAATGCACGCTGGGGCTCCACGCCCCGCCCATCGGAGTTCCAGTCCGTGCTGTCACTCGTGTCCCTCCCCTACCCACCGTCGCGCGGTCAGGCCGGGAAAAGCACGCGTCGGCACTGTAGGTGTACCCACCAATGCGCAGCCACGCCCCCGGGAGCTTGAACGTTCAGGCCAAGCGGCGGGGGCGGAGGGAGAGGGCGGGGTTGGGCTCGTGGGCCAGGCCCGTCAGGCCGGTAAGGCGGCCGAGGCCGCGGGCGGTCAGTTCGTCTTCCAGTTCGCGCTGGATTCTGGCGCAGGCGGAAGGGTCGTGAAAGATCACGGTGCCGACGGCGACCAGGGACGCGCCGGCCAGGATGAGTTCCAGGGCGTCGCGGCCGGTGCGGACGCCGCCGATGCCGATGATGGGGACCTCGGGCAGGGCCTGGCGGGTGCGCCAGATGCAGCGGACCGCGACCGGGCGGATGGCCGGGCCGGACAGGCCGCCGGCCCCGCCGGCCAGGGCCGGGCGCATGGTGCCGGTGTCGATGACCATGCCGGGCAGGGTGTTGATCATGGACAGGGCGTCGGCCCCGGCGGCCACGCAGGCCCGGGCCACGGTCACGATGTCGGTGACGTCCGGGGCCAGCTTGGCGATGACCGGGATGTCGTAGCGGGTCGCGGCGCGGACGGCTTCGGCCACCTCGGCGGCCGCGTCGGGTTCGGCGGCGAAGTCGCGGCCGCGGCCTTCGACGTTGGCGCAGGACAGGTTGAGCTCGATGGCGGTGACCCCGGCCGCGCCGGACAGCCGGGCGGCCAGTTCGGCATACTCCCCCACCGTGCTGCCCGCGATCGACACCACGGTGCGGGCGCCGCGGGACAGCAGCCAGGGCAGGTCGCGCTGCAGGAAGGCGTCGATGCCGGGGCCCTGCAGGCCGACCGAGCTCAGCAGGCCGCTGGCCGTCTCGGCCGTGCGCGGGGTGGGCCGGCCCGCCCGCGGCTCGATCATGATCGACTTGGTGGTGACCGCGCCGATCTTGGCCACGTCGATGTACTGGGCCAGTTCGCGGCCGGTGCCCGCGCAGCCGGCCGCGGTCAGGATCGGGGTCGGCAGCTCGAGGTGGCCCAGCCGGGCCCGCAGGTCAGCCGCCATGGCCGGTCCCCCGCGCCCATCGATGTGTCTGGGTCGTCCGGGGCTCCTGGGGCGTACGGGCCGGGAGGGCGCCGGGGTCCTGCGACGGCACCGGGCGCGGCGGCTTCCAGCCCGGGGCGCCCAGGGCGTCGAAGGGAATGGTGCCCACGTCATCCCAGCGGACCAGGTCGGCGCGGAACACCGGCCCGTCCGTGCACGCCCGCACGATGCGGGTCACGCCGTCGGAGCCGACCACCGGCAGCACGCAGCTCATGCACACCCCGGTGCCGCAGGCGGTGGGCTGCTCGACCAGGGCCTGCACGGGCAGGTCGTAGCGGCTGGCCAGGGCGACCACCTCGCGCAGGACCGGGAGCGGCGCCGACGCGTAGATCACGTCGGTGCGGGCCTCGTGGATGACCTGGGTCAGCATGTCGGTGATGACCCCGCGGGCCCCCAGCGAACCGTCTTCGGTGGTGATGGTGGCGCTGCGGGCGGTGCGGCGGGCCCGCAGCGCGCCGAACACCCGGTCGGCGCTGGCCGCGCCGAGCATGAAGTCGATCTGGCAGCCGCGCTCGCGGAGCCGGTCGGCCAGCGGGAACAGGGCCGTGCTGCCGTGCCCGGCCCCCAGCAGCAGGCAGCTGACCGGCTCCCGGGGCAGCGGGAACGGGCGGCCCAGCGGCCCGACCACGTCGAGCAGATCGCGGCTGCGCAGGCCGGCCAGCCACCGGGTGCCGGGGCCGCCGGCTTCGAAGATGAACTCGACCGCGCCGCCGTGGCCGGGGTGCACGTCGTGGATGGAGAACGCCCGGCGCAGCAGGGTGGCCGAGTCGGGGCCGCCGACGGCCACGGTAAGGAACTGGCCGGGCCGGAACTGGGTGGCGATGCCGGGGGCGACCATGGTCAGGGCGTGGTAGGCGTCGACCCGGCGCACGGTCAGCACCGGACCGCTCACCTGAACCGGCGCCACGTCCTGCCTGCCTTCTTCTTGTCCGGGTCAGCTTCGCGGGTCGCGCAGGCGCTCGGCGTGCTCCTGCAGCGACCGGACGCCGACCTCGCCCCGGATGATGGCCTCAATGCCCTGCACCGCCGCGCCCAGCCCGGGCACGGTGGTCACGACCGGGACCCCGCGGCGGACGGCCGCGGTCCGGATCTCGTAACCGTCGAGCCGGGGGCCGGTGTGGCCCGGGCTGCCGAACGGGGTGTTGACGATGAGGTCCATCTCCCCGTCCAGGATCCGGGTCACCACCGTGGGCTCGCCGTCCGGCCCGGGGCCGTCGCTGTGTTTACGGACGATCTTGGCACGGACGCCGTTGCGGCGCAGCACCTCGGCCGTGCCTTCGGTGGCGCAGATTTCGAAGCCCAGGTCGGCCAGGCGCTTTACCGGGAACACCATCGACCGCTTGTCGCGGTTGGCCACCGACACGAAGACCCGGCCCTTGACCGGCAGCGACCCGTAGACCGCGGCCTGCGACTTGGCGTAGGCGGTGCCGAACATCTCGTCGATGCCCATGACCTCGCCGGTGGAGCGCATCTCCGGGCCGAGCACGGTGTCCACGCCCTGGCCCCGGGTGTCCCGGAACCGGTTGAACGGCAGGACCGCTTCCTTGACCGCGACCGGGGCGTCCAGCGGCAGCGTGCCGCCGTCGCCGGTGGCCGGGAGCAGCCCCTCGGCCCGCAGCCCGGCGATGGTGGCGCCCAGCATGACCCGGGCCGCCGCCTTGGCCAGCGGGACCGCGGTGGCCTTGGACACGAACGGCACCGTGCGGGACGCCCGCGGGTTGGCTTCGAGCACGTAGAGCACGCCGGCGGCCAGGGCGTACTGCACGTTGAGCAGGCCGCGGACCCCGACCCCGGTGGCGATCCGGCGGGTGGCGTCGCGGATGGACTCGATGTCGGCCCGGCCCAGGGTGATCGGGGGCAGGGCGCAGGCCGAGTCGCCCGAGTGGATGCCCGCCTCCTCGATGTGCTCCATCACGCCGCCCAGGTAGAGGTCCTCGCCGTCGAAGAGGGCGTCCACGTCGATCTCGATGGCGTCGTCCAGGAACCGGTCGATCAGCACCGGGTGCTCGGGGCTGGCCTGGGTGGCCCGGCGCACGTAGGCGGCCAGGGTGTCGTCGTCGTAGACGATCTCCATGCCGCGCCCGCCGAGCACGTAGGACGGGCGGACCAGCACCGGGTAGCCGATCTCACCGGCCACGGTGACCGCTTCCTCGGCCGAGGTGGCGGTGCCGTAGCGGGGCGCGGGCAGCCCGGCCTTCGCCAGCACCTCGGCGAACGCGCCCCGGTCCTCGGCCAGGTGGATGGCGTCGGGACTGGTGCCCACGATCGGCACCCCGGCCTTTTCCAGCGCGCGGGCCAGGCCGAGCGGGGTCTGCCCGCCGAGCTGCACGATCACCCCGGCCAGCGGGCCGCTGGCCTGCTCGGCGTGCACCACCTCGAGCACGTCCTCCAGGGTGAGCGGCTCGAAGTACAGCCGCCCGGAGGTGTCGTAGTCGGTGGAGACGGTCTCCGGGTTGCAGTTGACCATCACGGTCTCGTAGCCCGCGTCGGCCAGCGCGAACGACGCGTGCACGCAGGCGTAGTCGAACTCGATGCCCTGGCCGATCCGGTTGGGCCCGCTGCCCAGGATGATCACCTTGGGCCGGTCCCCCGGCGGCACCTCGGACTCGTCGTCGTAGGTGGAGTAGAGGTAGGGCGTACGGGCCGCGAACTCGGCCGCGCAGGTGTCGACACTGTGGTACACGGGGCGGACGCCCAGGCCCCAGCGGACCTCACGGACACCGGCTTCGGTCATGCCGCGCAGCTGGCCGATCTGGGGGTCGGAGAACCCGGCCCCCTTGGCCAGCTCGAGCGTGGCCGGGTCCATGCCCGGGCCGCGCCGGACCTTGCCCGCGATGTGCTCGATGTAGGCGAGCTGCTCCACGAACCAGGGGTCGATGCCGCTGGCGGAGACGATCGCGGCCACGCTCACCCCCGCGCGCAGGGCCTGGTGGACGGTGACCAGCCGGCCGTCGTGGGCGGTGGCCACCCGCCGCAGCAGGTCGCTCTTGTCGCCCGGTTCACCGGTCCAGCTGAACGACGAGCCGGCCGCTTCCAGCGAGCGCAGCGCCTTCTGCAGAGCCTCGGGGAAGGACCGGCCGATGGCCATGGCCTCGCCGACCGATTTCATGTGGGTGGTCAGCCCGGTGTCGGCGCCGGGGAACTTCTCGAACGCGAACCGCGGGACCTTGACCACCACGTAGTCGAGGGCGGGCTCGAAGCTGGCCGGGGTCTGGCCGGTGATGTCGTTCGGGATCTCGTCCAGGGTGTAGCCGATGGCCAGCTTGGCCGCGATCTTGGCGATCGGGAAGCCGGTGGCCTTGGAGGCCAGCGCCGACGACCGCGACACCCGCGGGTTCATCTCGATGACGACCATCCGGCCGGTCAGCGGGTTGACCGCGAACTGGATGTTGCAGCCGCCGGTGTCGACCCCGACCGCGCGGACGATGGCGATGGCGGTGTCGCGCATCCGCTGGTACTCGCGGTCGGTCAGGGTCATGGCGGGCGCGACCGTGACCGAGTCGCCGGTGTGCACGCCCATCGGGTCGATGTTCTCGATCGAGCAGACCACGACCACGTTGTCGTTGCGGTCGCGCATGAGCTCGAGCTCGAACTCCTTCCAGCCCAGGATCGACTCCTCGAGCAGGACCTCGGTGACCGGGCTGGCGTCCAGGCCTGCCCCGGCGATGCGGCGCAGTTCGGTTTCGGTCCTGGCGATGCCGGAGCCCGAGCCGCCCAGGGTGTAGGACGGGCGCACCACCACCGGGTAGCCGAGCTCGCCCGCGGCGGCCAGCACGCCCTCCAGCGAGTGGCAGATCCGGCTCTCCGGGACCTCGGGCACGTGGCCGGGGTCGTCCGCGCTCAGGTACATCGGCGGCAGGCTGGTCACGATCTCCTTGAACCGTTCCCGGTCCTCGCCGGCTTTGATGGCGTCGATCCGGGCCCCGATCAGCTCGGTGTCGTAGCGGCCCAGGATCCCGGACTCGTGCAGCTCGACCGCGGCGTTGAGCGCGGTCTGCCCGCCCAGGGTGGGCAGCACCGCGTCCGGCCGCTCGATGGCGATGACCTTCTCCAGCACCTCGGCGGTGATCGGCTCCACGTAGGTCCGGTCGGCGAACTCGGGGTCGGTCATGATCGTGGCCGGGTTCGAGTTGACCAGGCTGACCCGGATGCCCTCGGCCTTGAGCACCCGGCAGGCCTGGGTCCCGGAGTAGTCGAACTCGCAGCCCTGCCCGATCACGATCGGCCCGGACCCGATGACCAGGACCGACTTCAGGTCACTGCGGCGCGGCATCAGGCGCTCCTGCCGTTCATGGTGCTTTCCATCTGGGCGCAGAACTCCGCGAACAGATCGGCGGCGTCGTGCGGGCCGGGCGCGGCCTCCGGGTGGTACTGCACGCTGAACACCGGCCGGTCCAGCAGGCGCAGGCCCTCGACCACGCCGTCGTTCAGGTTGACGTGGCTGACCTGGGCGGCGCCGTAGGGGGTGCCGAACGGGGCGCGGGCCGCGTCCGGGATGTGGGCCCAGACCGTGCCGTTGCCGGCGGCGCCGCCCCCATCCCGGCCAGCACCGTCCTGGCCGGGCAGGGCGGCGGCGAACCCGTGGTTGTGGCTGGAGACCCGGACCCGGCCGGTGGCCAGGTCCATGACCGGCTGGTTGACGCCCCGGTGGCCGTAGCGCAGCTTGTAGGTGCCCAGGCCGAGCGCGCGGGCCAGGATCTGGCTGCCCATGCAGATACCGAAGGTGGGTACGCGCGTGTCCAGCACCCCGCGCATGGCCTCGACGGCGTAGTCGGCGGCGGCCGGGTCGCCGGGACCGTTGCTGAAGAACACCCCGTCCGGGCTGCTGGCCAGGATCTCGGCCGCGGTCACGGTGGCGGGCAGCACCCGCACCTCACAGCCCAGCCGGGCCAGGTAGCGCGGAGTCGACGCCTTGATGCCGAGGTCGACCGCGGCCACCCGGTACCGGACCGGGGTGCCGGACGGCGGGCTGACCGTGTAGGGCTCGGGGGTGGTGACGTCGCGGGCCAGGTCGGCCCCGGCCATGCCCGGGCTGGCCAGCACCCGCTCCCGCAGTTGCCCGGGGTCGGTCTCGGTGGTGCTGATCGCGCCGCGCATGGCGCCCCGGTCGCGCAGCCGCTGGGTCAGGGCCCGGGTGCCGCGCACCGCGATCCCGGTGACCCCCTGCCGCTTGAGCTCGGTGTCCAGGTCACGCGCGGCCCGCCAGTTCGACGCGATCCGGGACGGGTCGCGGACCACGTAGCCGCCGACCCAGATCCGGCGGGACTCGGGGTCGGCGTCGTTCACCCCGGTGTTGCCGATGTGCGGCGCGGTCATGGCCACGATCTGCCGCGCGTAGGAGGGGTCGGTCAGCGTTTCCTGGTACACGGTCATGCCGGTGTTGAACACCATTTCGCCGAAGGTCTCGCCCTCGGCTCCGAAGCCGGAACCGCGCAGGGTGGTGCCGTCCTCGAGCACCAGGATGGCGGGCGGGGCGGGCAGCGGACTTCCGGCGGGCAACCCGCTCACACGGCCTCCTTGTGGTGGGCGCTGGTGAGTTTGCCGTCGAGGACGGTGGGGACGCCGCGCAGGAAGGTCGCCACCACCTGGCCGGGCAGGGCCACGCCGCGGAACGGGGTGTTCCGGCTCTTGGAGGCGTGGGTGGCCGGGTCGACCGGTTCCGGCCGGGCGCCGGGATCGTAGAGGGTCAGGCTGGCGGGCGCGCCCGCCCCGGGCAGCCGGCCGTGCCCGGTCAGGCGGCCGATCCGGGCCGGCCGGACCGACATCCGGTCCGCGACCCCGGCCCAGTCGAGCAGCCCGGTGTCGACCATGGCCAGCTGGACCGCCCGCAGCGCGATCTCCAGGCCGGTCATGCCCATGGCCGCGTCGGCCCACTCGGTGTCCTTGTACTCGGCCGGGTGGGGCGCGTGGTCGGTGGCCACGCAGTCGATGGTGCCGTCGGCCAGCCCCTGGCGGACGCCTTCGACGTCGGCGGCGGTCCGCAGCGGCGGGTTGACCTTGTAGACCGGGTCGTAGCCCTCGGCCAGGTCGTCGGTGAGCAGCAGGTGGTGCGGGGTGACCTCGGCCGTCACCGGCCAGCCCTTGGCCTTGGCCCAGCGGAGGATGTCCACCGAGCCCGCGGTGGACACGTGGCAGACGTGCAGGGCCGAGCCGACGTGCGCGGCCAGCAGGCAGTCGCGGGCGATGATGGCCTCCTCGGCCACCGCGGGCCAGCCGGCCAGCCCCAGCCGGCCGGACACCTCGCCCTCGTTGAGCTGGGCGCCCTGGGTCAGCCGGGGCTCCTCGGCGTGCTGGGCGATCACCCCGCCGAACGCCTTCACGTACTCGAGCGCGCGCCGCATCAGCAGTGGGTCGGCCACGCACTTGCCGTCGTCGGAGAACACCCGGACCCGGGCCGCGGAGTCGGCCATGGCCCCGAGCTCGGCCAGGTGGGTGCCGCCCAGCCCGACGGTGACCGCGCCGACCGGCTGGACGTCGCAGTGGCCGCCGGCCCGGCCCAGCCGCCAGACCTGCTCGACCACGCCGGCCGTGTCCGCCACCGGGTCGGTATTGGCCATGGCGTGCACGGCGGTGTACCCGCCCAGGGCGGCGGCCCGGGTCCCGGTCTCGATGGTCTCGGCGTCCTCCCGGCCCGGCTCGCGCAGGTGGGTGTGCAGGTCGACCAGGCCGGGCAGGGCCAGCAGGCCGTCGGCGTCCAGGACCTGGGCGCCGCCGGCGGAGAGCCCCGGGCCGGCCTGGGCGATGGCGCCGTCCCGGAGCAGCAGGTCGGCCCGCTCGCCGCCGGGCAGGGTGGCGTTCCTGATCAGCCAGGTGCCGGTCATCGCGCCCTCCTTCTCACTCACTGGTTCCCCCCAGGTCCGCTCCGCCGAGCAGCAGGTAGAGCACGGCCATCCGGACGCTGACGCCGTTGGCGACCTGCTCCACGATCGTGGCCCGCGGCGAGTCCGCGACCTCGGCCGCGATCTCGACGCCCCGGTTCATCGGCCCCGGGTGCATCACGATCGCGTGCTCGGGCAGAGCCGCCATCCGGGCCGTGTCCAGCCCGTAGCGGCGGCTGTACTCGCGGACACTGGGGAAGTAGGCGGCGTTCATCCGTTCCTGCTGAACCCGCAACATCATGATCACATCCGTCTTGGGCAGCACCGCATCCAGGTCGTAGCTGACCTCGCAGGGCCAGCCGTCCACGGCCAGCGGCAGCAGGGTCGGCGGTGCGACCACGGTGACCTCGGCGCCCAGGGTGTTGAGGAGCGCGATGTTGGACCGGGCCACCCGGCTGTGCAGCACGTCGCCCACGATCGCGACCCGGATCCCGTCCAGGCCGCCGGTGGGGCTGGCGAGGCCGCCGCCGGCCGGGGCGCGCAGGCGGCGGCGCATGGTGAAGGCGTCGAGCAGGGCCTGGGTCGGGTGCTCGTGGGTGCCGTCGCCCGCGTTGACCACGTGGCCCTGGATCCAGCCGGCCAGCCGGTGCGGGGCACCGGAGGACATGTGCCGGATGACCACCGCGTCGGCGCCCATGGCCTCCAGGGTCAGCGCGGTGTCCTTGAGGCTCTCGCCCTTGGCCACGCTGGAGCCCTTGGCCGAGAAGGTGATCACGTCGGCCGACAGCCGTTTGGCCGCGGCCTCGAACGAGATCCGGGTCCGGGTCGAGTCCTCGAAGAACAGGTTGACCACGGTGCGACCGCGCAGCGTGGGCAGCTTCTTGATCGGCCGGTCCGAGATCCGGGCCAGCTCCTCGGCCGTGTCCAGGATCAGCAGCGCGTCGTCGCGGCTCAGGTCGCCCGCCGCGAGCAGGTGCCGGTTCACGCCAGGGCCCCCTTCTGCTCGTCGCCCGCCGGGTTCTTGCTGTTGTCAGCGGAGCTGCCGCGCCCGCCGAGCAGCACCGCGTCCTCGCCGTCGACCTCGGACAGCAGCACCTTGACCTGCTCGCGCTGGGAGGTCGGCAGGTTCTTGCCCACGTAGTCGGCCCGGATCGGCAGCTCCCGGTGCCCGCGGTCGACCAGCACGGCCAGCTGCACCACCTTCGGCCGGCCCAGGTCGGTCAGGGCGTCCAGGGCGGCCCGCACTGTCCGGCCCGAGTAGAGCACGTCGTCGACCAGGACCACGGTCTGGCCGTCGATGCCGGCCGGGGGCAGCTCGGTCCGGCCCAGGGCCCGGGCCGGGCGCAGCCGCAGGTCGTCCCGGTACATGGTCACGTCGAGCGATCCCCAGGGGATGGCCCGGCCTTCGAACTCACCGGCCCGCTCGGCCAGCCGCCGGGCCAGCGGCACGCCCCGGGTCGGGATGCCGAGCAGCAGGATGTCGCCCGCGCCGTTGGTCCGTTCGAGAATCTTGTGCGCGATCCTGGTCAGCGCCCGCCGGATCTCATCGGGTTCGAGGACCCGCTTGCGATCGGGGCTGGGACCCGCGTTCACGGGGCTGTTCGTGCTCTTCGCGTCGTGCGCGTCGCCTGGGCTGGCGGCGCCCGGCGTTGGCTCGCCGTTGCGCGCATGCATCACCCGCGACCTCCTTTACCGCCTCACGGAACGGTCCTTAAAGGACGTCTGTCGGAAACTAACCGTATCAGGGGGCCGGATCGCTCCTCGCTGGGCGCGCCGGGAGCGTTCCGGGGACGGCCGGCTCGGCCCTGCCGGTGGCAATCGGGCTAAACCGGTTTCTGGGCGGCGGGGACGAAGGCGGGACGTGGTCGCCGGGACTCATAATGTAGTGTGATTTGGGTCACACTCACGGCGTCTCCACAGATCCCCACAAGACGTTGCCGATCGTCCCAAAACGGTCGCAGAGCGCTGATAAAGCCCGGTGGCATCGAGGTTCCTGCACACTCAGCGTGGGGTAGATAACGCTCAGGTAAGGCAGGCCGGTTACCGGGTAGGTTCAACCAGTTTTTGCCATTCGGCTTGACCTTGGGGTGCTCGCGGCTTACCGTCACTGTCCGTAACCGTTACCGTGAGCGACGACTGGCCGGGGGGCCAAAGAATGCCATCTGAGTACGCAAAGACGCTGGGCGCGCGACTGCGCGCGATCCGGACGCAGCAGGGCCTTTCCCTGCACGGGGTCGAGGAGAAGTCACGAGGCCGGTGGAAGGCCGTGGTGGTCGGCTCGTACGAGCGCGGCGACCGGTCGGTCACCGTCCAGAAGCTGGCCGAGCTGGCCGAGTTCTACGGCGTTCCGGTGTCGGAACTGCTGCCGGGCGACTCCGCGCCGACCCCGCTGGCGCCCACGCCCAAGCTGGTCATTGATCTTGAGCGGATGAACGAGCTGCCCAAGGAGAAGTCCGGCCCGCTGGCGCGGTACATCGCCACCATCCAGAGCCAGCTCGGCGACTACAACGGCCGCGTGCTGTCGGTCCGCCAGGAGGACCTGCGCTCGCTGGCCGTCATCTACGACAAGTCCCCGGCCGACCTGACCGAGGAACTGATCAACTGGGGCGTGCTGGACTCCGAGGCCCGGGGCGCCATCGACACGCTCTGAGGCTGACTTCCCCCTAGCCAGGTAAGGAACGTCCGCACGACCACGGTCACAGGCGGCGCACCGCATCAACGGTGCGCCGCCTTTTCCGTGCCGGCTGGTGTTCTTACGGTCTGGTCAGCCCGCGGGGCGGAGCGGCAGCGGCGTCTGGTCGACCCCGAGCGCGGTCTCCACCACCGACACGAAGATGTCGGCGTCACGCAGCAGGTCGTCGGCCTCGTGCGCGGTGACCGCGCGGGACAGGCCCGCCTCGGCGGCGGCCCGCTTGCTGGCCCCGGCCGCGAAGAACGCGGCCCACTCGGCCAGGGTCGGCTCCACCTGCGGCAGCAGTTCCCACACGCTGCGCGGCCGGCGACGGCGCCCGCCGGTCGGCGGCTCACCCCGGGCGGCCACCACCGCGGCCGCGGCCCGGAGCGCCGCCAGGTGGGCGTTGACGTACCGGATGGCGGGCGCGGTCTCGTCGGCCGCCTCGGCCAGGTAACGACGGGCCGACTCCAGCTGGCCCAGGGCCGACGGCGCCACCCTGCTCCTCGGCAGCCCGCCCGGCGACGGCCGGCTCGATGACGGCCTTCCCGCGCGCACCTGGCGCGCTTGCGCTGACGTCACGGTGTTAGCTGAGACACCGTTCATCATCGTCGTCCTCTCTACGCTGCGGACCGTGCCGGGCGAGGCCTTCCCTTCACCGCACCCGGCACGGGCCCGGCACCCGAGGGGGGTCGGGGCGCCGGCCTTTCGCACATTCATTCGAACACACTTTCGGCAAGGTGTCCAGTGCATCTGTACCTGCGTTCGAATGTAAGGGGAGGGTCTGACATTTCTGGCGACTCGAGGGCCGTGCGCGACGGGCGGTGGGGTGGCCGGGACCCAGGGACGGGCGGGACCGGGGTGGGCCGGGCTTCCGGGCGGGAACGCGGCGGGGAGTGCAGGGCTTCGGGCGGTGGGAGCCAGGGGCCGGGCGGTAGCTGAGGCACGCACCCGGGTGCTCGCGGCAGCGGGACGGAGCGGGGTGATCTCAAGCCTTGGAAGCGTTACCGAAGGCGGCCGAGAGCCAGCCACCGGCGGGAGCACGAGTCCGGATTGGGGCCTGATACCCGGGCAAAGCGGGGCATAGCGCCTTGACTTTGTGCCTTTTAGTCATGGATTAGTTGCTGAGAGTTGCCACGCGGCGGGGCGTGAGTCGTTATGTTGAAGGGGCCGGTGTGGTGGTGAGCCGCCCGGGCTGCAACTTATGGCGACGCTGTTTCGTCCTCCTTGGGGACCCGCCGACGCAAGGGCCTGCTCACAGAAAGTCCCGGATCCGGGATCGCGTGGTTTCGCGCGCCAACATTCATGCGTGGAGGTTTGTTCGGCATGGGCTCACCGCCTGATCCCCTGCTTCCGGCTGCCCCGAAGCCGCCTGCCGGGGGCGGGCTGGCCCGGCGTTCCGTGCTCGTCGCGGGCCTGGCGGCCGGGGCGGCCGGGGCCGGGTTCGCCCTGACCGAGCTGGTCACCCACGGGCGGGCGCAGGCCAGCACGCGGGACACTCCCCCGCCGGCGGCCCGTCCGGTGGTGGCCGCCCGGGAGTACGAGCTCAGCACCGGGTGGCGGTTCGGGAGGTACGTGACCGGGGCCGACCGGCCGGAGTTCGACGAGGGCGCGCTGGCCCCGGTGACCGTGCCCCACTGCGTGGCCGGGCTGTCCTGGCAGAAGTGGGACCCGCGGTCCTGGGAGGAGGTGTGGGTCTACCGCCGGCACCTGGACGGCGACGGGCTGCCGGACGGCCGGATCCTGGTCGACTTCGACGGGGTGATGGTCAACGCCACCGTGCTGCTCAACGGCACGATCGTCACCAGCCACCAGGGCGGGTACCTGCCGTTCACGGCCGAGCTGACCGGCCACCTGACCAGCGGGGACAACCTGCTGGCGGTCATCGTGGACGCCCGCTGCATCCCGGTGCCCCCGACCTCGGCCCGGCCGGGGTCGGTGGACTTCTACCAGCCGGGCGGCATCTACCGGGACGTCCGGCTGCGGGTGGTGCCGGACGCCTACCTGACCGACGTGTACGCGCGCCCGGCGGACGTGCTGTCGCCCAGCCGGCGGGTGGACGTCCAGTGCACGATCGACAGCTCGCGCCGGAACCGGGAGGCCGCCCGGCTGGACACCGTGCTGACCGAGCACGAGAAGGTCATCGCGTCGGTGACCCAGACCCTGCCCCCGGTGACGGCCGGGCAGACGGTGACCACGGTGCCGCTGGCCGGGCTGGGCGACGTCAAGCTGTGGTCGCCGGACCAGCCGCAGCTGTACGAGCTGACCACCACGCTGACCGTGCCCGGGGCCGGGTCACACTCGGTGCGGCAGCGGATCGGGTTCCGCCAGGCCGAATTCCGCGCGGACGGCTTCTTTCTCAACGGCAGGCGGCTGAAGATCTTCGGCCTGGACCGGCACCAGCTGTTTCCCTACACCGGGATGGCCATGCCGGCCCGGGCCCAGCGGCGTGACGCCGAGATCCTGCGCCGCGACTTCAACTGCAACATGGTCCGCTGCTCGCACTACACCCAGTCGCCGCACTTTCTGGACGCCTGCGACGAGCTGGGGCTGATGGTGTGGGAGGAGACGCCGGGCTGGCACCACGTGGGCGGCCCGGCCTGGCAGGACCTGGTGGTGCAGAACGTGCACGACATGGTGGTCCGGGACCGCAGCCGGCCGTCGGTCATCATCTGGGGCACCCGGCTGAACGAGACCCGCGCCCACCCGGGCCTGTACGCGCGGACCCGGGCCCGCGCCCGTCAGCTGGACGGGACCCGGCCGTCGTCGGGGGCGATGTACACCCAGCACCAGAAGGGCTGGGACGAGGACGTGTTCGCGTTCAACGACTACCACCGGGACGAAGCCGGCAACGCGCGGCTGCTGCCGCCGCTGCCCGGCGTGCCGTACCTGGTCACCGAGTCGGTCGGGGTCGAGTTGCCGCATCCGCACCGGTACCGCTGGACCGACCCGCCCGCCCGGCTGGCCCAGCAGGCGGTATTCCACGCCCAGGTGCACGACGTGGCCCAGTCCAACCCGCGCTACGCGGGCCTGCTGGCCTGGGCCGGGTTCGACTACGCGAGCCCGTTCGGCAACTACGGCGAGGGGGTCAAGTGGGCCGGGGTGGCCGACGGGTTCCGGGTGGCCAAGCCGGGGGCGGCGATCTACCTGTCCCAGGTCGACCCGCGGGTCCGGCCGGTGGTGGTGCCGGTGTTCTTCTGGGAGCTGGGGGCGGGGGCCTCCCCCAGTGGGCCCGGGCCGGACGCGCTGCTGGCCAACAACTGCCAGTCGGTCAAGGTGTTCATCGGCGACTCGCACGCGACCGGCCAGCCCGTGCTGGCCTCCGAGCTGTACGGCCACCTGGACTACCCGCCCATGCTGCTCGACCTGCGGGTGGCCCGGGACGACCACCCCGAGCTGCGCATCGAGGGCTATGTCGACGGCCAGCTAGTGTCGACGATCCGGATGTCGTCGGACCCGGCGGGCGACCACCTGGCCATGACCGCCGACGACCCGGAGATCACCGACGACGGCTCGGACGCGACCCGGCTGGTGTTCCGCGCGGTCGACGCCTACGGCAACCAGCGCCGGTACGCCACCGGCGAGGTGTTCCTGGCTATCGACGGGCCGGGTGAGCTGGTGGGAGACAATCCATTCGCGTTCGGCGAGTACGGGGGCCTGGGCGCGGTCTGGCTACGCTCGCAGGCCGGGCGGACCGGGCTGGTCACGGTGATCGCCGAGCACCCGGTGCTGGGCCGGGCCCGGATCCAGGTCGCCGTGCGCCGGTCCGGCCGTCAGCGGCTGGACTGATTTGACCGACCGCACCGGGGGTACGCCAGGACACCATGGGATGTGAGGTTTCCTGGTTCGCCGCGCTGTGTGACGACGACTACGAGTTCCTGGGCGTGACCGACCCGGCCCTGCAGTCGAGCTGGGAGCACTGCCGCGCCATCGCGCTGTCGGCCGAGGACGGCGGCTACGACAACCTGCTGCTCCCGTCCGGGTACACCATGGGCATCGACTCGGTCGGCTTCGCGGCCGGGATCGCGCCGCTGCTGCGCCGGATGCGGCTGCTGGTCGCGGTGCGGATGGGCGAGATGTGGGTGCCGCAGCTGGCCCGGCAGATCGCCACCCTGGACCAGATGCTGGGCGGCCGTCTCACGGTCAACATCATCTCCTCCGACCTGCCCGGCCAGAAGCTGGACTCGGGCCCGCGCTACCAGCGGACGCTGGAGATCATGGCCGTGCTCCGGGATCTGCTCAACGGCAAGCCGGTCGACTTCCACGGCGACTTCGTCGACCTGACCCTGGACCCGCCGCGGGTCCGGCCGCCGTCGGGCTGCCCGCCGTTCTACTTCGGCGGTCTCTCGGAGCCCGCCCGCCAGGTGGCCGCCCAGGCCGCCGACGTGTTCCTGATGTGGCCGGACACCCTGCCCGGGGTGCGATCGGTGATCGCTGACATGCGGGCCCGGGCGTCCCGGTACGGACGGGAGCTGCGGTTCGGGTACCGGGCCCACGTCATCGTGCGTTCGACCGAGGCCGAGGCCCGGCAGGCCGCGGCGCGGCTGCTGTCCCGGCTGGACCCGGAGACCGGGGAGCAGATCCGGCGGCGGTCCCTGGACACCACCTCGGCGGGGAACGCGCGGCAGCGCGAGCTCCGGGACCTGGCCAGCGATGACGGGTTCGCCGAGCCGGGGCTGTGGACCGGGATCGGCCGGGCCCGGTCCGGGGCGGGAGCGGCCATCGTGGGCGATCCAGACCAGGTGCTGGCCAAGCTCCGGGGCTATCAGGAACTCGGTATGGAAGCCTTCATTCTGTCCGGGTACCCGCACATTGCCGAGGGGGACCTGTTCGCGCGGCACGTGCTGCCCCGGCTGGAGCATGGGCCGCTGTTTGCGCGTTAGGTGCTGGGGCCGGCCGGGGCCGGGCCGGGGGCCCCTGGTTGCCGGACGTGGCCGGTGAGACCGAGCGGACGGGTGCGGGCCAGCTGGGAAGGCTTTTCCGCAGTGGGTGCGGAAAAGCCTTCCCAGTCCGGCCGTGGGGCGGAGGTGAAGGGGTGCGGGGAGACCGGGCCGGTACCGGAGCGGGAAGCGGAGTACGGCCGGTGCTGGCCGGTCACGGTAAATAAAACGCGGTGAAGGTCAGGCCGTGACGTAGGCCGCCGACTCGCCCCGGACAGCCTGGCTGCGGTACCCGTCCACACCGGCCGGGATGTCGCCCGCCACCGTGACGCGGTGCATCCGGCGCGGCAGGTCGCCGTAGTCGTCGACGGCGTAGTGCTGCGTCGCCCGGTTGTCCCAGATGGCCACGTCGCCCGGGCTCCAGTGCCAGCGGACGGTGTTCTCGAGCCGGGTCACGTGCCGCTGGAACAGGTCGAACAGGTAGCGGGAGTCAGAGGCGGACACGCCCAGGATCTCCTTGACGAACTGGCCCAGCAGCAGGGTCCGCTCCCCCGTCTCCGGGTGCACGCGGACCACCGGGTGCTCGGTCTGGAACACCGTGGACAGGAACACCTCGCGGTGGTGGCGCTCGTCCTGGTCGGACTTGGCCCCCACGCCCCCGCCGGACTGCTCGGCGTAGTCGTAGGCGTTGGTATGCAGCGCGTGCAGGCTGTCGGCCAGGGTGCGCAGTTCCGGCGACAGCGACTGGTACGCGGTGGCGGTGTTGGCCCAGCAGGTGTCGCCGCCGTAGGGCGGCAGGGTGACGGCGCGCAGGATGGACACCGCGGGCACCCGGTCCACGAACGTGACGTCGGTGTGCCAGGCGTTGGCCTTGCCCCCGCCGGCCTGGGCGTCCAGCTCCAGCACGTGCGGCTCGGCGGCGGCGCCGGGCACGGTCGGGTGGGCGGTGGTCAGGTCACCGAACAGCCGCGCGAACCCGGCCTGCTCGGCGTCGGCCAGGTGGTCCTGGCCGCGGAAGTAGATGACCTTGTGCTCGAGCAGGGCCTGCCGGACCGCGCCGAAGACGTCGCCGGGAAGGTCGGCGGCGAGGCGCACGCCGGTGACTTCGGCGCCGATGTGGCCCGCGATGCGCCGGACGTCGATACCCGGTTCAGTGGTGGACATGGGGCTCCTCTCTGCTGGCTCTCTTGGCTCAGGGCTCGCTTCAGGCTCAGCAGAACACCGAGCTCGCCTATTGTCAATAATTTAGATAGGTATTACCGGATATGACCTAGGAAGGGGACGGGGCCGGTCTGCCGGTACGGGACGGGACGTTCAGGGTTGTCCCGTAAGCTCTCCAGAATGGGGCCGGCGACGACGCTGACGGAACTGGGGGCCGCGCGCTTCGCCGCGGCCGTGGACAAGATGCTGGCCGTGTACACGGCGGCCATGCACCCGGCGCCTTCGCAGCTGGCCGGGCGGCGGTCGATCATGGCCCGGCACGCCACCAACCCGGGGTTCCGGGCCCTGACCGTGCTGGACGAGGACGGGGAGCCGGTCGCGTTCAGCTACGGCTTCCACGGTGAGCCCGGCCAGTGGTGGCACGACATGGTGCACTACGCGATCGCGGCCACGTCCGGGGCGGCCGAAGCCACCCGCTGGCTGTCCGACTCGTTCGAGGTCGCCGAGTTGCACGTGACCCCGGCCTACCAGCACCAGGGACTCGGGCGCAGCCTGCTGTACACGCTCACCGACGGGCTGGCCGAGCAGCACGCGCTGCTGTCCACCCACGACTCCGAATCCCCCGCGCGGCACCTGTACCGCAGCGCGGGCTTCGTCGACCTGCTGACCGCGTTCCGGTTCTCCGGCGGCGACCCGCCGTACGCGGTGATGGGGGCCTCGCTCCCGCTACGAACGCGCGCCTGAGCCGACTTTTTCCAGGCCGGTCACGGCCTTGCGCATGCGCGCGGCCCGATCGGCCAGGCCGAGCCGCTGGTAGATCTCGCGGGTGGCCCGGGACCAGTTCAGCGTGTAGAAGTGCAGGCCGGGCACGCCCTCGGCCAGCAAGCGCTCGCACATGGCGGCCCCGTAGTCGACGCCGATCTCGCGCACCGCGGCGCGGTCGTCCTGGACCGCGTGCAGCCGGTCGGTCAGCTCGGGGGGGATCCGGGTGCCGCCCAGCTCGATGGCCTTGTCGATGATCCGGACGCTGGTGACCGGCATGATCCCGGGGATGATCGGCACCGCGCAGCCGGCCGCGACCACCCGGTCGCGCAGCCGCAGGTAATCCTCGGGGTAGAAGAACATCTGGGTCACCGCGAAGTCGGCCCCGGCCCGGCACTTGGCGATGAAGTACTCGACGTCGGACTCGAAGCTCCGCGATCGGGGGTGCTTCTCCGGGAACGCGGCCACCCCGACGCAGAAGTCGCCGTAGGAGCGGATCAGCCGGACCAGCTCTTCGGCGTGGTCGAGGCCCTCGGGGTGCTTGGTCCACTCCGCGTTGGGATCGCCCGGCGGGTCACCGCGCAGGGCCAGCAGGTTGCGCACGCCGACCGCGGCGTAGGAGCCGATGACCTGGCGCAGCTCGGCTACGGAGTGGTTGACCGCGGTGAGGTGCCCGACCGGGGTCAGGGTGGTCTCCGCGGCGATGCGGCCGGTGACCCGGACCGTGCGGTCGCGGGTCGAGCCGCCGGCGCCGTAGGTCACCGAGACGAACGTGGGCCGCAGCGGCTCCAGCTGCCGGATCGCCCGCCAGAGCTGTCGCTCGGCCTCGTCGGTCTTGGGCGGCATGAACTCGAACGAGTACGACTCGCCGCCGGCCGCGATCAGGTCGCGGATGGCGGCGGCGTGCCGGATGGGACCGCTGGGGACACCGGTGGCGGGGGCCGCGAATCGGCGCTGACGCGGAGGCATGTGCCTCAGGGTAACGCGGTCACCAGCCGGCGGGCGAACTCCGCGGCGGCCGCGGCCGGGTCGGCGGCGTCGGTCAGGGCCCGCACCACGACCACCCGGCGGGCCCCGGCGTCCAGCACCTCATCCAGGTTGCCCAGGTCGATGCCCCCGATGGCGTACCAGGGGCGGCTGGTGCCCAGTTCCGCCGCGTACCGGACCAGTGGAAGCCCGGGCGCGGGGCGGCCTGGCTTGGTCGGGGTCGGCCACACCGGCCCGGTGCAGAAGTAGTCCACGCCGGGCGCGCCGGCCGCCTCGGCGGTCTCCGGCTCGGCGTGCGAGGACCGGCCGATGATCGGGTCCGGCCCGATGAGGGCCCGGGCCACCGGGACCGGCAGGTCGTCCTGGCCCAGGTGCAGGACGTCGGCGCCCGCGGCGTAGGCCAGGTCGGCCCGGTCGTTGACCGCGAACAGGGCCCCGTGCTTGGCCGCCTTGTCTCGGAACACGTCCAGCAAGGCCAGTTCCTGGACGGCTTCCAGGCCCTTCTGCCGCAGCTGCACCACGTCCACGCCGGCCCCCAGCACGGCGTCCAGGAACAACGGCAGGTCACCCTGCCGTTCCCGCGCGTCCACGCACAGGTAGAGCCGGGCCCGGTCCAGCCGGGCCCGCAGGTCGGTCATGCCCTCGGTCCGGTGGCCGGTCAGGCCGGCCGGGCGGAGGCCGCGGCCGGCCCGGTGAGCCGCAGCTCCACGCTGATGTTGCCGCGGGTGGCCCGGGAGTACGGGCAGACCTGGTGGGCGGTGTCGACCAGTTCCCGGGCCTGCTCGGGCTGGACGTTGGGCAGGTCGCTCTCCAGCGTCACGACCAGGTCGAAGGCCTCCCCGGCGGGCCCGATGCCGACGTAGGCGGTGACGGCGGAGTCGCTGACGTCCACGCCGGTGCGGCGGCCGACCGCGCGCAGGGCGCTGTGGAAGCAGGCCGCGTACCCGGCCGCGAACAGTTCCTCGGGGTTGGCGCCCTCGCCGGACCCGCCCATCTCGGGTGGCATGGCCAGATCCAGGTCGACCCGGCCGTCGGCCGAGACGACGTGGCCGTTGCGACCGTCGCCGGTTGAGGTCGCGACGGCGGTGTACAGAACGTTTTCGAGCATGTTCTACCAACCCCGAGATGGTGGGCGCGTAAGCGGACGTGAGGAGATCTGCGCCGCCTATGCTACGAGGCCAGCAGCAGCCGCCGCAGCGCGGGCGTTGAGGTGAACTGGACGGCCGCGATCCCGGCCGCGCGGGCGCCCTCGACGTTGGCCGCGACGTCGTCGATGAACAGGCAGTCCCGGGCGGCGACCCCGAACCGGCGCAGGGCCAGGTCGAAGATGGCCCGGTCGGGTTTGCAGATCCCTTCGAAGCTGGACACGATCACGTCCTTGAAGCAGCTCAGCACGGGGAACATGGCCAGGGTGAGCGGCCACACCTCGCCGTTGAAGTTGGTGATCGCGAACAGCTCGCGGCCATCGGCGGCCAGGTCGGCCAGCAGTTCGGCCGCGCCGGGAATCAGGCCGCCCAGCATCTCCGGCCACCGGTCCCAGTAGGCGTGGATCAGGGCCGCGTGCTCGGGATGCTCGGCGCTGAGTTCCGCGACCGCGTCGGCGGCCGGCTTGCCCGCGTCCATCTCGGCGTTCCACCGCGGCGAGCACACCTCGGCCAGGAACCGCTCGCGCTCGGCCTCGTGCGGGATCAGCGCGCGGAACAGGTGGCGGGGGTTCCAGTCCAGCACCACCCCGCCCAGGTCGAAGATGAGCACGGGGCGGGATCCGAGCCAGGCTGGATCGTCCTCGGTAGAGGGCATCAGACTCCCTTGCTGGCGGGGGGGCCGGCTGGTGTGCTGGCGCGGGGGCCGGCCGGTGTGCTGGCGGGGGGGCCGGCTGGGGGCAGGATGGGCAGGCCGTCCGGTGGGCCGCCGGAGATCAGCTTCTTCAGCGCCGCGGTGTCCAGGTGGCCGGCGACCAGGTCGCCGAGGCGGTCCAGGCGGGCTTCCCGCAGGGCGGCGAAGTCGGTGTCGGGGGCGGGCACGAAATCCCGTTGGGCCCGCCCGGCCACCTCGGCCAGGAACGTGCGCCGGAACTCGTCGTTCTCCAGCGTGCCGTGCCAGCTGGTCCCCCACACCGCGCCGCCGGGACCGCCGCGGCCGCCGTCGAGGAACCGCTCGTCAAACGGTCCTTCGTTGTGAATGACGCCGTGGTGGATCTCGTAGCCCGCCACCGCGGCGCCCAGGGCCTGGCCTTCGGGGCGACCCAGCATCTTTCGGGGTCCGAATTCGACCCGGGTCGGCAGCAGGCCGAGCCCGGCGACCAGGCCGGCCCGGGACTCGATCCGGTCGTCGATCTCGCGGGCCAGCATCTGGTAGCCGCCGCAGATGCCGAGTACGGGGCGGCCATTCCGGGCGCGCTCCTGAATGGCGGTGGCCAGCCCGCGCTGGCGGAGCCAGCCCAGGTCGGAGACGGTGGCCCGGGTGCCGGGCAGGATGACCAGGTCGGCGTCGGCCAGTTCGGCGGGCTCGGTGGCCAGGCGGATGAGGACCCCGGGCTCGGCGGCCAGGGCGTCGATGTCAGTGAAGTTGCTGATGCGTGGGAACCGGACCACGCTGACGCGGAGGACGTCGGTGCCGCGTGGGGCTGTTGGGGCGGTCGAGGCTTCCGAGGCACTTGAGGTGCCTGAGGTGCCTGAGGCGCCTGAGGTGCCTGAGGTGAGGCGGCTGAGGGCCAGGGAGTCTTCGGCGTCGAGGTCGAGGCCTTCGGTCCACGGGAGGACGCCGAGCAGGGGGCGGCCGGTGAGCTGCTCCAGCATGACGTTGCCGCTGGCCAGCAGCTCCGGGGCGCCGCGGAATTTGTTGATCACGAAGCCCGAGACCAGTTCCTGGTCGGCGGGCGGCATCAGGGCCAGCGTGCCGTACATGGCGGCGAACACCCCGCCCCGGTCGATGTCGCCGACCACGATGACCGGCAGCCGGGCCGCGGTGGCCAGGCCCATATTGGCCACATCGGTGCCCCGCAGATTGATCTCGGCCGGACTGCCCGCGCCCTCACAGATCACCACGTCGAAGGTCTGTCGCAGGCGGTCCAGACTGGCCAGGGACACGTCCCGCAACTCGGCCGACATGGACCGGTAGGACAGGGCGTCGGCTTCGGCCGCGGGCTGGCCGAGCACCACGACCTGGCTGCGCCGGTCGCTGCCCGGCTTGAGCAGCACCGGGTTCATGTCGGCGGTGGGCTCGATCCCGGCCGCGGCCGCCTGCATGACCTGGGCCCGGCCGATCTCGGCCCCGCCCGGGGTGACGAACGAGTTCAGCGACATGTTCTGGGCCTTGAACGGCGCGACCCGCAAGCCCTGCCGGGCCAGCCACCGGCACAGGCCCGCGACCAGCACGCTCTTGCCCGCGTCGGAGTTGGTCCCGGCGACGAGAAGGGCGCCTTTCACCGCGGCTCCCGGCTGGGCATGAGCGCCGCGGCGGCGCCCAGGGCGGTGGCGGCCAGGGTCACGGCCAGGCACAGCCGCTGGGCCCGGCGGACGTCGGCCGGTTCCGGTGGGCGGCCGTCGCCCAGTTCGGGCCGGTGCTCAGTGACCCCGTGGTACTGGCTGGCCCCGCCCAGCCGCAGCCCGAGCGCGCCCGCGAACGCGGCCTCGGGGCGGCCCGCGTTGGGGCTTGGGTGGCGGCCGCCGTCGCGGCGGGCCGTCCGCCAGGCCCGGGCCGGATCGCCGCCGGCCAGCGGGGCGCAGACCGCGGCCAGGCCCGCGGTCAGCCGGGCCGGGGCCCAGTTGAGCACGTCGTCCAGCCGGGCCGAGGCCCAGCCGAACCTGGCGTAGCGCTCTGACTTGTAGCCGACCATGGCGTCCAGGGTGTTCACCGCCCGGTACACGGCCAGCCCGGGCAGTCCGGCCAGCGCGCCCCAGACCAGCGGCCCGACCACGGCGTCGCTGGTGTTCTCGGCCACCGACTCGACCACGGCGCGGGCGATCTCCTTGGGCCCGAGGTCCCGGGGATCACGGCTGCACAGGGAGGAGAGCTGAGTCCGGGCCAGGGCCAGATCCTGCTGGTCCAGGGCCGCCGCCGTTTTCCCGGCTTCGGACCGGAGCGAACGGCCACCGGTGACGGCCCAGACCGTGATCGCGACCGCGGTGCCGCGGGCCAGCGGGCGGCCGCGGGTCAGGCGGCTGGCGGCCGCGGCCGGAGCGGCGGCCAGCAGGACACCGGCCGCGGTGAACAGGGCGCCGCGGGTGCGGTCGTCGGCGTGGGCGCGGCGTTCCAGCGCGGCGGCGGCCCGGCCGAACGCCGCCACCGGGTGACCCCGGCGCGGATCGCCGAGCAGGCTGTCCAGCGCCACCCCGGCCAGCAGGCCACCGGCCAGGGCCAGGTCGGGGCGGCGGCCGGGCCGGCTAGACCGGCTGGACCGGCTTCGCCGATGGGGGCGGCCCGGGAGGCTGACGCCGGCGCTTCTTGCTGTTATCAGACGGGTCGGCCACGCAACGGCGCGGGGCGGCCGGATCGAGGTCACGGTCCGACACTAGGCGAGGGCGCGGCCTGCGTCTGGCCCGGGTAAGCGCTGGCGGCGCAGCCTCTCGTCGATCTCGGGCCGGCAGTCTTCCATCCAGGCGGCCGAGCGCAGCAGGCGCTCCGCCACCCCGGCTTCCAGCATCCGGGCCCAGGCCCCACCGTGCCGCAGGGCCCGCGCGGTGATCGTGCTCCGTGACCGGCGCATCCAGCGGACCGCGACCGGCACCAGCCGGGCCCGGTCGGCGTAGGACAGCCCGTAGGCCTGGCAGAACACCGCGATCCGGCCCGGCACGTCCACGTCGGCGAAGGCCGGATCCCGGTCGCCGGGCGCGGCCAGCGGGGCCCAGTAGCGCAGGGTCTGGATGATGTCGACCAGCCGGGTGCCGGGCCGGGCCAGGTCGAAGTCGATCAGCGCGTACGGCTCCGGACCGTCCGGCCCCGGCCGGAAGATCACGTTCTCCAGGTTGATGTCGCAGTGACAGACCAGCTCGGGCGGCCCGTCCACCAGCGAAGTGACCTCACCGTCCCACCGCGCCCACCTTGGCGCTTCGAACCCCACCACCGCCTGGTGGTACCGCAGCTGAAGCTCGGCCAGCCGGGTCAGCGTGGCCTCGGACAGGGCGTAGGCGGGCAGCGGCCGGTGCGGCACCTCGCCCGGCAGGTAGGTCAGCACTTCCCGGTTCTGGGCGTCGAGGCCGAGGACCCGCGGGGCGCCATCGAAGCCGACGGCTTCCAGGTGGCGGAGGAGCGCGTGCACGGCCGGGGTGTGCGGGCGGGCCGGGCGGCGGACGGTCCGGCCCACCCGGACCACACCGTCGGTCATGTCGCCGCCGAGCAGGGGGACTTCCAGGTGACTGAGGCTGGCGCAGGCGCCCGAGTTGTCGGGGTCGCTGGGGGTTTCCGGTGCTGGCGGGTCGGCTGGAGCGCCGGCGGGGAGACAGGCGTCCTCTGGAGGACATGGGCCGCCCCAGGTGGCCGGCATGCCCTGCTCCTCACCCGGATACCCCCAGAACCGGAGGCCACCGCCACGATCTCTTATTCCGTATCCATAATCCGGCAGGGCCCGGATGGCCTGCGCGTATTCGGCCGGCGGCCAACCCCGCTCGATCAGGCGGCTGGCGTAATCGAGGACGATGGCGGCCCGCCCGGCGTTCGCTGGGCTGCTGAGCGGGACGTTTGCGGATTCGGGACCGCTGGGCTGCTGACCATTGGCCTGGTTGCCACTGGCCTGGTTGGCACTGGTCTGGGGCTGGCGGACGTTGAGGTGGTCCCCATTCGGATGCGCCCGGCAGATTCCGGCCTCGCCCAAGCCGACGCCGCCCTTCTCCGCAAACGGGGTCGCCCGTGCAGCGCTGATGGTTTGTGTTCGAGTATCGCGAATACTGGTGATGGTCTTGCCGGGCAAACCTTCGACGTAGGCCGGGACCCGCATGGCCGGGACGGCCCAGCCGAGCGGGGCGCTGGCCGTACCGTCATAGCCCGGCGCGGCGTCGCCCGGGCCGGATCTGCCTTCGATGCCGCAGCTGACGCCTCCGTTAGCGCCGCAGGCCGCGCCGCCATTCGTTCCCCGGTTCGCGCCGCAGCCCGCGTCCCCGTCCGCGCCGCAGCTGACGCCCCCGTCCGCGCCGCAGGCCGCGTCCCTGCTCGCGCCGCAGGCCGCGGCACCAGCCCGGTTGCTATCGGTCCGGGTCTCCTGACCGGAAGTGCAGTCCGTAATAGGAGGTTCCTTCCCGAAAGTCATAAAAAGTGACGATAAACGGTTACCG
>DASXMW010000118.1:0-46060 GCA_036495425.1 Streptosporangiaceae bacterium
TCCCGGTCCCGCAGCCGCAGGTCCACCGAGCCCGGCGCCATGTCCCGGGTGATCTCCCCGGCCGCCGCCGACAGCGCGTCCAGCAGCACCAGCCGCGTGGCCGAGTCCAGCGCAGCGGTCAGCCGCTCGGCCAGCGCCCGGGCATCTTCTCCCCCGGCCGCCGCCGCCACCGCCAGCTGCTCCCGCAGCGTCTCCACGTATCCGTTCAAGTTCATGGCACCATAATGGCACCACTTTGGCACCATGGCAAGCCGGAGCTGGCACAAAGTTGGCTCAAGTAGCGTATGGGCTGGCCAGGGGCCGGAAATCTGTTGACTGAAGGGTGCGACGATGGACGACCCGACCTGGCTCGGCACCACTGTGGCACCACATGACGCCAAATGATGCCGCCTCGGCACCCAAGGTGCCGCGCATGGTCGGCGTGGCACCTGAGCGCCAGGTCCCTGCCGATGCAATGGCGCCATCGGGTGACCTATAGCCGATGCAATGGCGCCATTGCATCGGCTGGCTCCGGCTCACCTATGTGACTGATGTGGCAGATGGGAACTGTGGGCGATGGCGGGGGCTGGCAGATTAGTTGGGGCCGGGGAGGCGGCGGTAGCGGCCGGCGTGGTAGAGCAGGGGGCCGGGCACGTCAGCGTCGGGGTCGGGGCCCGCGACCGAGAGGACCTCGCCGACCAGGATGGTGTGGTCGCCGCCGGGGTGGGTGGCGTAGGTGCGGCACTCCAGGGAGGCCAGCGCGTCGTCCAGGACGGGGTGGCCGGTGACCGGGCCCGGGTGGTGCGGGTGGCCGTCCAGCTGGTCTTCGACCGGCCGGCCGCGGGTGGCCAGCCAGCGGGCCGTCTTCTCGTGGTCCTCGGTCAGGACCGAGACGGCCCAGGTGCCGGCCGAGAGCACCGCGTCGTGGAAGCGGGCGGCGCGCTCGACGCAGACCAGGATGAGCAGCGGGTCGAGCGAGACCGAGGTCAGCGCGTTGACGGTCATGGCGTGGATGACGCCGCCGGTGGTGGCGGCCACCACCGCGATCCCGGTCGCGAACTGGCCGAAGGCCCGGCGGTAGGCGTCCTGGTCCGGCCCCTCGCCCGGGGTCGGTACGGGCCCCGCGGGGCCGGTCACCTCGCGTACTTCCGGTTCGTGCGGCGGACCCAGAAGGCGAAGGCGGCCACGATGCCCAGCAGCGCCGCGACCGCGCCGCCGTACAGGTACCACTCGCCGCTGGGCACGGCGGCCACGATCACGCTGCCCTGGCGGGACGGGGAGTCGAGCACGAACGAGGCCACGATCCAGCCCAGCGCGGGCAGGATCGCCCCGGCCACCGAGCTCATGCCCCAGGACCCGAACACGCAGGTGGCCAGCAGGATCACACAGAACAGGATCGCCGCCGCGGGGAACGAGCCGATCATCCAGGCGCTGTACTGGAACGAGCCGATCAGCCCCTCGGCCACCCCGAGCACCAGCAGCAGGGCGTAGGCGCCGCCGGTGACGAAGGCCTCCCGGTGGGCCACTGGCTCACGCCGCGCCGGGGCCGGCCCACGCGGCTCACCCGGCGCCGGACCAGAACGCGAACCCATGATGGTCAAGGCTACCCAGCCCGCCCGGCCGGCTCCCGGTCGAGGCCCAGGCCCGCGAACAGGTCGGCCTCGCGCGGGGGCGGGCACCCCGGGCCGCTACCTTCGATGAAATTGGAATCTCCGGCGGCTGGAGACCCGTCCCGGGCGGTGGGCACGAGCGCGTAGTACTCGACCGCCGAGGCCAGCTGGGCGATGTTGTTGGACAGCGCGAACCAGGGGCCGGCCACCGTGATCTGGGTGGCGTGCGCGGCCATCGCGGCCAGCTTGGCGTCCAGGTGGGCCGAGCCGTCGATCGCGGTGGTGACCTGCTCGTCGGGCACGCCGTAGACCAGGTCGGCCTCGGACTCCGGCAGCCGCCAGGCCGGCGGCAGGCCGGACGGCTCGCCGTCCCCGGCCAGGTCACGGGCTCGCGCCGCGCGCAGCTCGGCCATCTCCTGGTCCAGGGCCGAGTGCGGCGTGGTGCTGGCGTAGAACTTGCCCACCCGCCACGGGGCCAGGCCGCCCGCGACGGTGACGGCCGGGTCGGCCGCCTGCTGGAACGCCCGCCAGGCGACCCGGTGGGCCTGGATGTGGTCCGGGTGCCCGTAGAAACCGTCGTCGTCGTAGGTCACCATGACCTGCGGGCGGACCTCGCGGATGATCGCGGCCAGGTCGAGGGCGGCTTCGACGATGTCGGCGCGCCAGAAACAGCGCGGGTCCTCGTTCTCGGGGGTGCCGATCATCCCGGAGTCCCGCCAGCGGCCGGCCCCGCCCAGGAACCGGTGGTCGGAGACGCCGAGCGCGGCGCAGGCCCGGTCCAGCTCGCCGATCCGGTAGCCGCCCAGCTGGTCGTCGCGGTCGGCGGCCAGGTTGGCCAGCCCGGGCGGGATGATCTCGCCCCCCTCACCCAGCGTGCACGTGACCAGGGTGACCTGTGCGCCCTCGGCGGCGTAGCGGGCCATGGTGGCCCCGGTGCCGATCGACTCGTCATCGGGGTGAGCGTGCACCAGCAGCAGGCGCCGGTCCGGGGCGTCCGGGAAGTCCGGGGATGAGGTCACGCACGTGAGGGTAGCCGTGGCTGGCAGGATCTATGTCCATGACCGAAAGCTTCCCCCGGCAGCAGGCCCGGACCCGGCGCTTCACCCTCGGCGCCCCCCGCTCCTTCCGCATCTCCCCCGACGGCGCCCGGATCGTGTTCCTGCGCAGCAAGGGCGGCGGCGACCCGGTGACCTGCCTGTGGCAGCTGGACGTGGCCAGCGGGACCGAGCGCCTGATCGCCGACCCGGCCGCGCTGAACGCCGCCGACGAGGACCTGCCCCCGGAGGAGCGGGCCCGGCGGGAGCGCGCTCGCGAGCAGGCCGGGGGCGTGGTCTCCTACGCGGCTGACCGGGAGATGGGCACCGTGGTGTTCAGCTTGTCGGGACGGGTGTTCAGCGCCGACCTGACCGCGGGCGAGGGGACGCCGGGGGCGGTGCCGCGTGAGCTCCGGGTGCAGACGCCGGCCCTGGACCCGCGGCCGGACCCGGCGGGCGCGCGGCTGGCCTACGTCAGTGGCGGGGCCCTGCGGGTCGCCCCCCTCGACGGGGGCGACCAGGACCGGGCAGGCGACCAGGACCGGGTACTGGCCGGGCCGGGGGACGACGAGCCCAACGTCTACTACGGCCTGGCCGAGCACATCGCGGCCGAGGAGATGGAGCGGCTGCGCGGCTACTGGTGGGCGCCGGACGGCCAGGCGCTGCTGGTGGCCCGGGTGGACGAGACCCCGGTCCAGCAGTGGTACATCTCCGACCCGGCCCACCCGGACCGGACCCCGGCCCAGGTCAGGTACGCGTCGGCGGGCACGCCCAACGCGGACGTGTCCCTGGTGCTGGCCGGCCTGGACGGCACGCGCACGCCGGTCGACTGGGACCGGGTTGAGTTCGAATATCTGGTCACCGCCGCCTGGGAAGCGGACCGGGACCCGCTGATCGTGGTGCTCAACCGCGGCCAGAACAGGATGCAGATCCGCCGCGTGGACCCGGCCACCGGGGCGACCACGCTGCTGCGCGAGGACCGCGACGGCCAGTGGGTCGACATCGTGCCCGGGGTGCCGGCCGGGACGGCCGACGGCCGGCTGGCCTGGGTCGCCGACAGTGGCGGGGCCAAGCGGCTGGTCCTGGGCACGTGGGAGGAGCACGCCAGCGGCGCGGCCAAGCCGGTCACGCCGGCCAGCCTCCAGGTCCGGGCGGTGCTGGACGTGGACGGGGACACCGTGCTGTTCACCGCGTCAGGCGAGCCGACCGAGATCGGGCTGTGGAGCCACGGGCCGGACGGGCTGGTCCAGGTGTCTCCGGACGGCGGGCTGAACGCGGGCCGCCGGGCGGGCGGCACCACCGTGCTGACCCGGCGCACGCTCGACGAGGATGGCGCGACGGTAGAGGTCCGCCGGGCTGTTGAGTCCGATGGGAATGGTGGGTCTGGTGGGACTGGCGGGGCGGACGGGGCGGTGGTGGCCCGGATCGAGTCGTTTGCCGAGATACCCCATCTGCCGACGCCCCAGCCGCACCTGCTGTCCCTGGGCGCCCGGGAGATCCGGACCGCGGTCCTGTTCCCGTCCTGGCACGAGCCCGGCTCCGGGCCGCTGCCGGTGCTGCTCGATCCGTACGGCGGGCCGCACGCCCAGCGGGTGCTGGCGGGCCGGGGCGCGTTCCTGACCTCGCAGTGGTTCGCCGAGCAGGGCTTCGCGGTGCTGATCGCCGACGGCCGCGGCACCCCGGGCCGGGGGCCGGCCTGGGACCGGGCGGTGTACCGGAACCTGGCCGACCCGGTGCTGGAAGACCAGGTGGACGCGCTGCACGCGGCGGCCGGGCGGTTCAGCGACCTGGACCTGTCGCACGTGGCCATCCGCGGCTGGTCGTTCGGCGGCTACCTGTCGGCGCTGGCCGTGCTGCGGCGGCCGGACGTGTTCCACGCCGCCGTCGTGGGCGCGCCAGTGACCGACCAGGCGCTGTACGACACGTGTTACACCGAGCGGTACCTGGGGCTGCCGCAGGACGATCCGGAGGTGTACGCGAACTGCTCGCCGGTCAAGGACGTGGAACGACTGCAGCACGATAAAGACAACGGCGCCGATCAGCGCGCGCCACAGTCGATGATGGTGCGGCCGATGATGGTCATCCACGGCCTGGCCGACGACAACGTGGTGGTGGCGCACACGCTGCGGTTCTCCTCCGCCCTGCTGGCGGCCGGTTACCCGCACACGGTGCTGCCGCTGAGCGGGGTCACGCACATGACGCCGCAGGAGGTCGTGGCCGAGAACCTGCTGCTGCTCCAGATCGATTTCCTGCGGGAGGCGCTGGGGCTGTAGGCGGGGCACCGTGTAACCGCGGGGAGCACCGTGCAGCCGGCGGAGTGTAGCAAGGGTCACAGGCCAGAACAGGGCTCGGGGGCAGAATTTCCCTGGCACCTGGAATAAATTCTTAACAAATCAAAAACCCGCGGGCGACGGGGCTGGGCCGGAGCGGGCGAAACATTTCGACAGCGCAGACATTGCGTAGGCAAGCGAGGACGTCGAGGATGACGCAAGTTTCGGAGGCGCCCGCGAGAACGCGGGCGCAGATCGCGGAGAAGACCTTCCGCCAGGACCCGTGGTGGCGCCAGCCGGCCATCGTCGTCACCCTGCTGAGCATCTGGGTCCTGTACGCCACGGTCCGGGTGTTCATGGGGCGCTACTACTGGGTGCCGGCCTATCACTACCTGACCCCGTTCTACTCGCCCTGCATCAGCGGCGAGTGCGTGGCCGGGTCGAGCAGCCTGGGCCAGTGGTTCCCGGCGGTGCCGCCGATCATCCCCTACGCCCTGGTGTCCCTGCCGTTCGTGCTCGGCTTCCGGCTCAGCTGCTACTACTACCGGCGGGCCTACTACCGGGCCTTCTGGCGGGCGCCGGCCGCGTGCGCGGTGCGCGAGCCGCACGAGAAGTACACCGGCGAGACCCGGTTCCCGCTGATCATGCAGAACCTGCACCGGTACTTCTTCTACGCCGCGATCCTGATCTCCATCCTCAACACCTACGACGCGGTGGAAGCCTTCCACGGCAAGGACGGCGGGATCGGGTTCGGCCTGGGCACGCTGATCATCGTGGTCAACGTGATCCTGCTCTGGGGATACACGCTGTCGTGCCACTCGTGCCGGCACATCACCGGCGGCCGGCTGAAGAACTTCTCCAAGCACCCGGTCCGCTACTGGGCCTGGACCCAGATCTCCAAGCTGAACGCCAAGCACATGCAGCTGGCGTGGACGACGCTGGGAACGCTGATGCTGACCGACCTGTACATCATGCTGGTCGCGAGCGGAGCAATCAGCGACCTGCGATTCTTCAACTGAGGCGGCAAACGGCATGACCGACATCCAGCGTTTCTCCTACGACGTCGTAGTGATCGGCGCAGGCGGTTCCGGGCTCCGGGCCGCGATCGAGGCCCGCCTGCACGGCAAGAAGGTCGCGATCATCTCCAAGTCGCTGTTCGGCAAGGCCCACACGGTCATGGCCGAGGGCGGCGCGGCCGCGGCCATGGGCAACGTGAACTCACGGGACAACTGGCAGGTCCACTTCCGCGACACCATGCGGGGCGGGAAGTTCCTGAACAACTGGCGGATGGCCGAGCTGCACGCCAAGGAGGCCCCGGACCGCATCTGGGAGCTGGAGGCCTGGGGCGCGCTGTTCGACCGGACCAAGGACGGCAAGATCAGCCAGCGGAACTTCGGCGGCCACGAGTACCCGCGGCTGGCCCACGTCGGTGACCGGACCGGCCTGGAGCTGATCCGCACGATGCAGCAGAAGGTCGTGGCCGTGCAGCAGGAGGACGCGGCCTCCCTGGGCGACCCGGAAGGAATGATCAAGGTCTACGCCGAGACCACGATCACCCGGCTGATGAAGGACCCGGACGGGAAGATCGCGGGCGCGTTCGGCTACATCCGGGACACCGGGCAGCTCGTGTACTTCGAGGCGCCGGCCGTGGTGCTGGCCACCGGCGGCATCGGCAAGACGTTCAAGGTCACCTCCAACTCCTGGGAGTACACCGGCGACGGGCACGCGCTGGCCCTGCTGGCCGGGGCCAACCTGCTCAACATGGAGTTCGTGCAGTTCCACCCGACCGGCATGGTCTGGCCGCCGTCGGTGCGCGGCATCCTGGTCACCGAGTCGGTCCGCGGCGACGGCGGCGTGCTGCGGAACTCCGAGGGCAAGCGGTTCATGTTCGACTACGTGCCGGACGTGTTCCGGGCCCAGTACGCGGAGACCGAAGAGGAAGCCGACCGCTGGTACACCGACCCGGACAACAACCGGCGCCCGCCCGAGCTGCTGCCCCGGGACGAGGTGGCCCGGTCGATCAACTCCGAGATCAAGGCGGGCCGCGGATCGCCCCACGGCGGCGTGTTCCTGGACGTGTCCACCCGGATGCCGGCCGCCGAGATCATGCGCCGGCTGCCGTCCATGCATCACCAGTTCAAGGAACTGGCCGACGTGGACATCACCAAGGAGCCGATGGAGGTGGGCCCGACCTGCCACTACGTGATGGGCGGGGTCGAAGTCGAGCCGGACACCGCGGCCACCGCGGTACCGGGCCTGTTCGCGGCCGGTGAGGTCGCGGGCGGCTTCCACGGGTCGAACCGGCTGGGCGGCAACTCCCTGTCCGACCTGCTGGTGTTCGGCCGCCGGGCCGGCCTGGGCGCGGTCGGGTACCTGGACGGGCTGTCCGGCCAGCCGGAGGCGCCCGCGGCCGAGATCGACGCCGCGGCGGCCGAGGCCACCGCGCCGCTGGAGCGGTCCGGCGGGGAGAACCCGTACTCGGTCCACTCCGAGCTGCAGCAGACCATGAACGATCTGGTCGGCCTGATCCGGCGGGAGTCGGAGATGACCACCGCGCTCAAGGAGCTGGAGAAGTACAAGCACCGGGTGGCCCAGGTCAGCGCGGAGGGCGGGACCGGCTACAACCCGGGCTGGCACCTGGCGCTGGACCTGCGCAACATGCTGCTGGTGGCCGAGTGCGTGGCCATGGCCGCGCTGGAGCGGCAGGAGTCGCGCGGCGGGCACACCCGGGACGACTTCCCGGCGATGTCGCCCGAGTGGCGCAAGATCAACCTGATGCTCTCGATGCCGGTTGATCACGTCCAGCTCTGGCGGCAGCCAGTGGTCTCGCTGCGGCCGGACCTGCTGGAGCTGTTCGAGCGCAGCGAGCTGAAGAAGTACCTGACCGAAGAGGAGCTTCCAGCCGCCCCGGCTGCCGCCCCTGAGACGGCCGGACAAGAGGAGAAGCACTGAGATGGCGGAGACCGGTTACAAGGCAAACCTGAAGGTCTGGCGGGGCGACGCGGGCGCGGGCGCCCTGACTGACTACCAGGTCGAGGTCAACGAGGGCGAGGTCGTGCTGGACGTCCTGCACCGGCTGCAGGCGACCCAGACCGGCGACCTGGCCATCCGCTGGAACTGTAAGGCCGGCAAGTGCGGCTCGTGCTCGATGGAGATCAACGGCCGGCCCCGGCTGGCCTGCATGACGCGGATGTCGATCTTCGAGCCCGAAGAGACGCTGACCATCACGCCGATGCGGACGTTCCCGGTCATCCGGGACCTGGTCACCGACGTGTCGTTCAACTACGCCAAGGCCCGGCAGGTCCCCTCCTTCTCGCCCGACCCGTCGATCAAGCCGGGCGAGTTCCGGATGCAGCAGGTCGACGTGCAGCGGTCGCAGGAGTTCCGCAAGTGCATCGAGTGCTTCCTGTGTCAGAACACCTGCCACGTCGTCCGCGACCACACCGAGAACGAGGCCCCGTTCGCTGGGCCCCGCTTCCTGATGCGGGTGGCGGAGCTGGAGATGCACCCGGCCGACGAGGCCGACCGCCGGGAGATCGCCCAGGACGACTTCGGCCTCGGCTACTGCAACATCACCAAGTGCTGCACCGAGGTCTGCCCCGAGCACATCAAGATCACCGACAACGCGCTGATCCCGATGAAGGAGCGCGTGGTCGGCCGCAAGTACGACCCGCTGGTCTGGCTCGGCTCCAAGATCGGCCGCCGCCCGGCCCCGAAGGACACCCCCGAGGTGCCGAACACGGCCACGAAGTAGCTGTAGCGCGAGACGGGAGGGCCCGGTCACCGATGCGGTGACCGGGCCCTCCCGTCTGCCGCTCGCCTACTACTCGCATGCCGCGGATGCGTTGCCGGGCGGCCGGCGGTGGGCGCGGGTAATGTGGTCGTGCCCTCGCCTCGCGGCCTCGGTGGGATGAGACGCGGCAGGTGTGGCGGGACACCATCAATCCGAACGGCATCCGGGGCTGGCCTGTGCCGGGCCAGCGCCCGTGGGGAGCGAAAGGCAGCCATGGTTGTCCACCACCTGACCTACGCCGAGGCAATCGTCGTCGGCGCGTTCCAGGGCGTCACCGAGCTGTTCCCGGTGTCCAGCCTGGGCCACAGCATCCTGATCCCGGCCCTGGTCGGCGGCAGCTGGGCCCAGGACCTGAGCGTGACCGCGCCGGACTCGCCCTACCTGGCCTTCATCGTCGGCATGCACGTGGCCACCGCGATCGCGATGGTCATCTACTTCTGGCGGGACTGGGTCCGCATCGTCGGCGGCTTCTTCACCTCGATCCGGGACCGGCGGGTGACCACCATCGACCAGCGGCTGGCCTGGATGATCATTCTGGCCACGATCCCGGTCGGGGTGGCCGGCGCGCTGCTGCAGCACGCGGTGCAGAAGACGTTCGCCAAGCCGGTGGTGGTGGCGGTGTTCCTGACCATCAACGGGCTGATCCTGCTGGGCGGGGAACGGCTGCGCCGCCGTCAGGCGGCCGGCGAATTCGCCCGGGGCCAGGCCGGGTACGCGGACTACGAGGACTACGCGGACGAGGACCCGGCCCTGGCCCGCGGCGGGCGGGGCGCGGGCCACGGCGGCCAGGGCGGCCACGGCGGCCGGGGCGGCGGGCCGGTGCCAGGCGACCCGCGCTGGCCGGACGCCGGCATGGATGAAACCCGGGTCGACAGCCTGCGCTGGCGCGACCCGGGGGCGGAAGAGACCACGATCGACGGCCCGCGCTGGCAGGACTACGAGCGCCCCGACGAACGGCGCGGCGGCTGGTACACCGACGACGGGCCCGCACCCGGTGGCTACCAGGACGACAGCTACCAGGACGACTTCTGGGAAGAGCCGCGCCGGCGGAGCCGGGACCAGCGCAACCCGGCCGAGGCGCGGCACTCCGCCCCCGCCCGCGGGCAGCGGGCGCTCAAGGAGCAGGAGGCCAGCGAGGGCATCGAGGCCGACCAGCGGCTGACCCGGCTGGGCTACCGGCGGGCCATCTTCCTGGGCAGCCTGCAGATCCTGGCCCTGCTCCCCGGCATCAGCCGCGACGGCGTCGTGATGATCGGCGGCATGTTCCGCGGGCTGCCCCGGTCGGACGCGGCCCGGTTCTCGTTCCTGCTGTCGGCCCCGGTCATCTTCGCGGCCGGCGTGCTCAAGCTGCCCGACCTGATGGGCCAGGACGGCAACGGCATCCGCGGCCAGGTGCTGGTGGGCAGCATCGTGTCCGGCATCGGGGCCTTCCTGGCCCTGCGCTTCCTGGTCCGCTACCTGCAGGACCACTCACGCACGCTGACCCCGTTCGCCATCTACTGCCTGGTCGTCGGCGTGGGCAGCGCCATCTACCTGGCCTGACCCGGCCGCCGGGGTGCCGGGGCAACCCGGGGCCGGCCCGGGGGCCGGCCGGGCCGTCCCGGTCAGTGACGGTGGCGGTGGCGGTACTCGGCGTCCTCGCGGGCGATGTCGCGGTCTTCCTGGCGCTGCTCGGCCAGCTCGGCGTCGTCCTGGTCCTTGTGCAGGCGGCGCTCCAGCTGCTCGGCCCGCGCCTGCTCCTTGGGGGTGGCGTGCCCCTCCTTCTCCTGCTGCCGGAGGGATTCAAGCTCGCGCTCCAGGGCGTAGTCGCGGGGCCGGGGCTGGTCGTCGGGACTGGTCATGAGGGCCTCCACGATTCGGCGGGCGGACGCTGCTGCGGCCAGGCTAACCCGGCCGCGGGCGAAAGTGGGCGTCAGGGGCTCGGCTGTGCCAAGCTGGCCGGCGTGCCGTACGACCGGGATGTGCAGGCGTTCGACGAGCGGGCGGCCAGTTATGAGGCCGGGCGGCTGGGGCAGTTGCACCGGGACTTCGCCGACCGGGCCGTCCGCATCGCGCTGGCGGTGGCGCCGGCCCCGGAGCGGGTGCTGGACGTGGGGTCCGGGACCGGGTACGCGCTGCGGCAGCTGGCCGCGGCCCTGCCCGAGGCCCAGGAGCTGACCGGGGTGGACGCCGCGCCGGAAATGGTCCGGGTGGCCTGCGAGGCCAGTGGGGCTGATGGGGCTGGTGTGACGAACGGGGCTGGTGGGGCCAGTGGGGCAGGGCGGCTTCGCTTCATCGAGGGGACGGCCGAACGGCTGCCGCTGCCGGACGCGTCCGTGGATCTGGTCATCAGCACCACGTCCTTCGACCACTGGCAGGACCAGGGGAAGGGGCTGGCCGAGTGCGCCCGGGTCCTCGGGCCAGGGGGCCACCTGGTGCTCAGCGACCTGTTCTCGCTCCTGCTGTGGCCGACCCTGCTGGGCGGCCGCCGGCACAAGGCCCGGACCAGGGCCCGCGCCAACCGGCTGATCGCCGCGGCCGGGCTGCGCGATCCGCACTGGCGCCGCCTGGCCGGGCCCATCGTCCAGACCGTCACCGCCACCAAGTTAGGCCCAGCCGGCGTCGAAGGCCCGGGCCGCGGCCGCTCAGAACGCGCGGGCCAGGCGAGCCAGCGACAGGGCGAAGATCGAGGACAGCAGCCAGCCCAGGATGGTGGCGATGTTCAGCCACCACTGCATCAGCGTGCCTTGGGCCACGTTCGGGTCCGGGTACCAGCTGGCCCGCTGATCCAGGCTGACCAGGGGCACCACGGTGTCGATGGCGTACAGGACCGGGCTGAAGCAGCGGACCTGGCCACCCCCGCAGGCGTCGCCGGCCCCGTGCGGGTCAGCGGTCTCGGCGTCCGGCCCCGGGGACGTGTCGGCCAGCAGCGGCCCGCGGGTGGTGTAGACGATGCCGGAATCGGTGGTGGAACGCAGCGTGGCCTGGGTCGCCGGCGCCTCCAGGGACGCGATGACCAGGCCCAGCAGCACAACCAGCAGCCACAGCACCCGGCCCGGCCGGTAGCCGTAGGCCACGCTGGCGCCGAACACCCCGTCCAGGGCCCGGCGCACACCGGCGGCCGGCCCGGTGATGACCTCGCGGGCCTGGGCCCGCTGGGCGATCAGGATCGTCTCGGCCGCGCTGGTGTAGCCGTGCTCCCGGAACACCCGGGCGGCCTGCTCGTAGGGGCCCGCGTCGTAGTCCACCTGGTGAGCCAGCCAGCGGGCCCGGGCCACGTGGTCCCAGGTCCGGCCGCCGTCGCTGCTGCGCGAGCGCTCGAACCGCTCGTAGGTGAAGCCGGAGACCAGGATGCGCGACGGCCAGCGGGCCGGGTTGTCGGCCAGGAACGTGGTGCCGGCGTTGGTGAAGTCCACGCTGGGCTCGGCCCGGGTCCAGCCCAGGTCCATGCCGCCCCCGGCGTGCAGGGAGATCGCTTCGATGGCGTGCCCCTGCTGGTTGCGTTCGACCGGGCCCGGGCAGTCGAACGTGCCGCGGTCGCACTCCAGCCGGCCGGTCATGGTGGCCCGGCTGAGCAGGACCAGCCCGTTGGAGCGGAAGCCGCGGGCCAGGACGACCGAGCCGCGCGCGGTGGCCTGGTGCAGGCTCAGCGTGACCCCGCCCGGGTTGTCGATCTCGGCCCCGACCGCGACCACGCTGCCCAGGGTGGCGTTGCTGAAGCGAAGGTTGCCGCCCTGGCCGTGCAGGCCCTGGAGCTCCACGTCGCCGTCGACGGTGGCGCCGCGGGCCGCGATCAGCGAGGACCGTTCCGGCTGGCTGAGCCGGGTATCGGTCAGGGTCAGCTGGCCACCGATGCGGGCCCCGCTGAGCCGGATCGTGCCTTCCGCGCTGACCCCGCTCATCATCAGCGTGGACCGCAGCTCGGCGTTGCTCAGGTCCAGCGCGGTCCGGCCACCGGCCCGCAGCGTGCAGCCCGGGCCCACCGACAGCGTGCTCAGGTCGCCCATGGAGAAGTCCAGGCCCCCGGTGACCTCGCAGTTCCCCTCCAGCGCGATCTCGGCGCCCACGGTCAGCCGGGTGGCCGACATGGCCGTGCCGGACACCCGCGTGCCCGCGTGCCCGCGGTCGGCGGGCAGGCTGGGCGAACCCTCCAGGGTGGCGTTGCGGAACAGGAACTGACCGTCGATGTGGGCGCTGCCGATGTCGACCCGGCCCCGGATCACCGGGCGGCGCCCGCCGGCGTCCACGATGAACAGGTTGCCGCCGATGACCGCGTCGCCCAGGTCGAGCGCGATCCCGCCCGGCGCCTCGATGCGGCCGCCGATGAGGTCGAGCGAGCCGCCGATCCGGGCCCCGGTCAGGCGCAGCTCGCCCTCGGACACGAACCCGTGCAGCAGCCGGACCGGGCCGCCGGTCCGCATCCGGTCGGCCTGCACGGCCCGCTCCCCCTCGGCCCGGATCACCGTGTCCAGGCACAGCAGCCGCCCGCCGATGCGGGCCTCGCACAGCCACACCGCCGACCGTTTGCCCAGGCTGGCCGTTGTCCGGTGGGCCCCGCTGACCGTGGACCCGGACAGGTCCAGGTCGCCGCGCAGCCGCAGCCCGTTGCCCAGCAGGCCGGGCAGCCGGGGGCAGCCGGTCAGCGTGAGCTCGCGGAGCTTGGCCCCCTCCACGTGCACGGCGGCGTCGAAGTCGCAGTCGTCGAACCGGAGCGGGAACGGAGCGGTCAGCCCGGCCAGGTCGACCGGGCCGCGCACGGCCACGTGGTGCAGCCGCAGCCCGCGGGGGTCGATCTGGTGCCTGAACTCCAGGCAGCAGCGCCGGAGCAGCGCGGCGTCGACCGGGCGGCGGCCGCCCTGGTGCGAGCCGTCCAGGACCCGGCCCTGGCGGGCCGCGTCCAGCAGCTCAGCCTCGCCGACGTCCTGCATGGCACGCTCCCCCTTGGCGACGATCAGCGGCCATGGACCACTTTGTCACGCCGCGCCCGCCAGCGGGAGCAGGTTCCAGCCCGGCAGTGTTAGCCGGGCGGGGGGCCGGCCGGGTGCCAGCGCACGATGGTGAACCCGAACCGGATCGCCGTGGCCAGCTTGTCCGGGTCCAGCCGCCCGCCGGTGTCGCGGGGGATGCCGGTGAACCGGACGATGGCGGGGTTGCGCTCGGACATCAGCGCGAGCAGCCGCTCGATCTCGGCCGGGTCGCTGACCAGCTCGGGCCGCGCGGTCAGGTCCCGCCCGCGCAGCCGCAGGGTCACCGGCCGGCCGTCGCGCAGGTTCAGCTTCCACTTCCCCCCGCCCGGCGTCAGCAGCACGTCGCCGTCCCGGACGTAGGACAGGGGCTGGCGGTAGACGCGCCCGGTCTTCCGCCCCACGATGCGGGCCAGCATCAGCCGGCCACCGAGCGGGGTCGGGAACGGCAGCCCCAGCACGGTCCGCATCGGCACGTTGGCCACGCCCATGAACTTCGCCTGCAGCCGTCGCCGCAGAGGTCGCCGTGGGCCGGGGGCGGGCTGGGCTGTTTCGGCGGCCCCGCCACCGGGCGACGTCGGTTGTGCGTCGGTCATGGGATGACCTGCCTTCCATTTGATATCTAAGGCTGGTTATTTCAGTCACACGGTATGTATGAGTGAAGGTGAGCAGGGCTTCCCATGTCAACGTGGTTTTCGTCCGGGGACGGCCCCGGAGCCCGAGGCCCGCGCCGGAGGCAGGTTTTCCTGATCCTCAGCCCAGGGCGGCCGCGACCAGCCGGAGCACATCGGGAACCGCCGCGGTCAGCGCCTGCTCCGGCCCGGCCAGCGCATCGAAGAGCTCGAAACTCGTCAGGGCCGTCAGCACCCGCACCACGTGGTCCCGGTCCGCAGGCGGGTCCGGCAGGCGGGAGACCAGCACGGCCAGGCCGCCACGGCGGCGCTCGTCCCGGGCGGCGACGACCGCGCCGACCTCCGGATCGAGCACGGCCAGGGCCCGCAGCCGCCGGGTCGCCGCCCGATCCGCGGCCCAGAACCGGCCGAAGCAGCCCACGAACGCGTCCAGCCCGTGACGCGGGTCCGGGTCGGTGAAGGCAGCGGGCAGACCGGACAGCCCGCCCAGCTCGGCCAGGTGATCGCACACCGCTTCCAGCAGGCCGGACTTGGAGCCGAACTGGTAGTACACGGTGGCCCGGGCCACGTCGGCCCGGCGGGCCACCGCGTCCACGGTGAACGCCGGGCCGCCCGGCTCGGCCAGCAGCGACCGGGCCGCGGCCAGCACCTGCTGGCGGCCCTGGTCGATGACCTCGCGGCGCTTGCCCAGGTTGTAGGGGCGCGGGCTCATGCCGCCCGGTCACCTCCCCAGTCAGTCGGACGGGTTGTCCAGAGAAATTGTGTCACGGCTGCCGGGCCGGCGGGTTAGCCTGGCGGCGGACACCGGGGAGGCCGGCATGGATCAGGCCGAAGCCGCGCGCCTGGAGCGGCTGCTCAACCGCGAGATCATGGCCCGCTTCCCGGCGGGCACCGTGCGCCGGGTGGCCCTGGTCCGTGAGCCCGAGGACCCGGCCCTGGAGCCGGGAGAACTGCTGGTCCGGGTGTTCGCCGAGACCCCGGGCGGCTCGCTGGACGACTGGGCTCAGGCCCACCCCGTGGGCATGCGGCGGCTGCGCCGCGAACTGTCGCTGCGGCTGCCCGCGGCCCGGCTGCTGGAGTTCACGGCCGAGGGCCCGGACGCCGAGCGGATCACGCTGGCCGACGACCCGGCCCTGGCCACCGAGCCGGTGCCGGTGGCCGAGGCCGTGCTGACCATGGCCGGGCTGATCCGGACCCACTACGTGTTCCCCGACCGGGGCGCGGCCGCCGCGGCCGCGCTCGAGGCCAGCCTGGCCGCGGGTGAGTACGACGGCCTGGACGACGAGACCCTGGCCGGGAAGCTGACCGATCAGCTGTACGAGGTGTGCCACGACCGGCACCTGCGGGTCCGGGTCCGGCCGTCGTGGGAGGGCCCGCCCGGACCCCGGCGCCCGGGGCCGCCGGGCCGCCCGGGCCGGGGCGGGGTGCCGGACCGGCGCCCGCGGCCCAGCTGGCTGGAGCGGCACGGCCCGGGCAACTACGGCATCCACCGGGTCGAACGCCTGGATGGCGACGTCGGCTACCTGGACCTGCACGGCGTGGCCGACCCGGAGCACGGCGGCCGGGCCATCAGCGCGGCCATGGAACTGGTGTCCGGAACCGGCGCGCTCATCGTCGACCTGCGGGAGAACCACGGTGGCTCGCCGGACGGGGTGGTGTTCTGGCTGAGCTACCTGTTCCCGGACGCCGAGACCCACCTGAACGACATCTTCGACGCGGGCACCGGCCAGACCCGGCAGTACTGGACCCTGGCCCACGTGCCCGGTGACCGCTACCTGGACCGGCCGGTGTACGTGCTGACCAGCCGGCAGACGTTCTCGGGCGGCGAGGACTTCGCGTACTCGCTGCAGGCCCAGGGCCGGGCCGAGGTGATCGGCGAGACCACCGGCGGCGGGGCGCACCCGACCGAGGCCACCCCGGTCACGCCCACGCTGGCGGTGCTGGTGCCGTTCGCGCGTTCGGTCAACCCGGTGACCGGGACCAACTGGGAAGGGACCGGGGTGACCCCGGATATCGCGGTCCCGGCCGACCAGGCCTTCGGCGTGGCCTACGGCAAGGCCCTGCGGCACCTGCTGACCCTGGAACTGCCGCCGCCCCTGCTCGACGAGGCCCGCGAGGCCCTGGCCGCCCTGGCCACGGTGGCCAGCCCCGGGGAGTGAGTTACCGCGCGGAGTTACTGTTCTTGGCCGCCGCGGGCCTTGCGGGCGCGGGCGCGGCCGCGCTCCTTGGCGTCCAGGATGACCTTCCGCAGGCGCACCGCGGACGGGGTGACCTCGACGCACTCGTCGCTGGCACAGAACTCCAGGGCCTGCTCCAGGCTCAGCAGCCGGGGCGGCACCAGCCGCTCCAGTTCCTCACCGGTGGACTGGCGGACGTTGGTCACCTTGCGCTCGCGGCAGATGTTCACGTCCATCTCGTCGGAGCGGGAGTTCTCGCCGACGATCATGCCCTCGTACACCTCGGTGCCGGGCGACACGAACAGCGACCCGCGGTCCTGCAGGCTGAACATGGCGTAGGCGGCGGAGTTGCCGGTGCGGTCGGCCACCAGCGAACCCGACGGGCGGACGCGCAGGTCACCGGACCACGGCTCGTAGCCCTCGAACACGTGGTGGGCGATGCCGGTGCCGCGGGTGTCGGACAGGAACTGGGTCCGGAAGCCGATCAGGCCCCGGGACGGGATCACGAAGTCCAGCCGGACCCAGCCGGTGCCGTGGTTGGTCATGGATTCCATCCGGCCCTTGCGGACGGCCAGCAGCTGGGTGACCGCGCCCAGGTACTCCTCGGGGACGTCGACGGCCAGCCGCTCCACCGGCTCGTGGACCTTGCCGTCCACTTCGCGGGTGACGACCTGGGGCCGGCCGACGGTCAGCTCGTAGCCTTCCCGGCGCATGGTCTCGACCAGGATGGCGAGGGCCAGCTCGCCGCGGCCCTGCACCTCCCAGGTGTCGGGTCGCTCGGTGGCCAGCACCTTCAGCGAGACGTTACCGACCAGTTCGCGGTCGAGCCGGTCCTTGACCAAGCGGGCGGTGACCTTGGTGCCCTTGTCCCGGCCGGCCAGCGGCGAGTTGTTCACGCCGATGGTCATCGAGATCGCGGGCTCGTCCACGGTGATCAGCGGCAGCGGGCGGGGATCGTCGAGGTCGGCGATGGTCTCGCCGATCATGATGTCGGGGATGCCGGCGATGGCCGCGATGTCACCGGGACCGGCGGTGTCGGCGGGCACCCGCTCCAGGGCCTCGGTCAGGAACAGCTCGGAGATCTTGACCCGCTGCACCGAACCGTCGCGGCGGCACAGCGCGGCCTGCTGGCCCCGCTTGAGGGTGCCGTTGTAGATGCGGCAGAGCGCGATCCGGCCCAGGTAGGACGAGGCGTCCAGGTTGGTCACGTGGGCCTGCAGCGGGGCGGCCGGGTCGTAGGCCGGAGCCGGGACGGTGTCCCGCAGCACCTGGAACAGCGGCTCCAGGTTGTCGTTGTCGGGCAGTTCGCCGTTTCCGGGACGGTTCAGCGAGGCCCGGCCCGCCTTGGCCGAGGCGTAGACGATCGGGAACTCGATCTGCTCCTCGCTGGCGTCCAGGTCGATGAACAGCTCGTAGCAGGCGTCCAGGACCTCGGCGATCCGCGCGTCGGGCCGGTCGACCTTGTTGATGACCAGGATGACCGGGAGCTTGGCTTCGAGCGTCTTGCGCAGCACGAAGCGGGTCTGCGGCAGCGGGCCCTCGCTGGCGTCGACCAGCAGCACCACGCCATCGACCATGGACAGCCCGCGCTCCACTTCGCCGCCGAAGTCGGCGTGGCCGGGCGTGTCCACGATGTTGATGGTCAGCCCGTCGTGGTGCACCGCGGTGTTCTTGGCCAGGATCGTGATGCCCTTTTCCCGCTCCAGGTCACCGGAGTCCATGACCCGCTCGGCCACGTGCGACCCGGCCCGGAACGCGCCGGACTGCCACAGCATGGCGTCGACCAGCGTCGTCTTGCCGTGGTCGACGTGCGCGACGATCGCGACGTTCCTGATCTCGTCGCGGGTGGCCGTAGCGGCCGGGGCGGGGGTGATGGGCATGCGGAAATCTCGCTCAATGTGGGTGGGAGCAGGACCGCGGGATCTGCGGCCCGGTCAGTCTATGCGGCCCGGGTAAGACGGGGCGCTGACTGCTACAACACCGCGTCCTACATGGGAATTCCGGTGCCTTAGGCCTCTGCCTAAGGCGTCCCGGGGCCGCGCCCCCGGGCCTAAGACCATGATCGGCCCGGAGATAAGGCATTCGCCCGATGTGCGGCCCGGGGCCTTACCGCGAACCTGAATGTACGGGCGATCAGATGGTCGCCCTTGCGGGAGGAGTAACCATGCATCCGGAAATGATCCGCGCGATGGCCGATCAGCGTATTGGGGACCTGCGAGCCGAAGCGCGAGCCGGGTCCAGGGCCAAGCTGGCGCGCCAGGCGCGGCGAGCGCGGCGCAACCGCCGCACCACCGACCCGCTGACCGGCGTTCGGGTTCCCGACTTCATCGATGGCACGTTCCGCGACGGGGAGCGGAACCACCCGGACCGGCACGCGGAAACGGTCCGTTGACCAACCAACCAGATCGCGCCGCCGCCCCGGACCCTTCCCGGGGCGGCGGCGCCTCGTCCTCACGGCCGGGGCCGGAGCCGCCGCGCGGGGGCGGGCGGCTCCGGCTCACGGCCGTGCCCGGTGGGCCGCCGGCCGGCCGGGACGAGGGCGTCCGGGCTGGCTTTAACCTTTCGGAAATGTCCGGGCCGGGTGGCATCCTTGAGGGCATGAGCCCGCGGACGGTCTGCGCCCCGCTGGTGGGGCGGACCGAGGAGATCGCCACCCTGGGCTCGGCGCTGGCCGGGGTGCGCGACGGCACGCCCGCGACCGTGCTCATCGGGGGCGAGGCCGGGGTGGGCAAGTCCCGGCTGACCAGCGAGTTCGCCACGACCGAGCAGGACGCGGGGGCCCGGGTGCTGACCGGTGGCTGCCTGGAGCTCGGCGCCGACGGGCTGCCGTTCGCGCCGTTCACCGCGGTGCTCAGGGACCTGGTCCGGGAGTTCGGCGTGGACGGGCTGGCCGAGCTCCTGCCCGGCCGGGCGGTCCGGGAACTGGCCAGACTGCTCCCGGAACTGGGTGAACCGGTGACCTCGGCCGACGCCGGCGAGGCGCGCGCCCGGCTGTTCGAGCAAATACTGGTCCTGCTGGAGCGGCTGGCCGAGTCATCGCCGGTCATCCTGACCATCGAGGACGCGCACTGGGCCGACTCGTCCAGCCGGGACCTGCTGGCGTTCCTCATCCGCAATCAGCGGGCGCTGGACAACATACTGATCATCGTGACCTACCGGTCCGACGAACTGCACCGGACCCATCCGCTGCGGCCGCTGCTGGCCGAGCTGGACCGGATCGCCTGGGTGAAGCGGATGGAGCTGCCCCGGTTGTCCCGGCGCGAGGCCACCGAGCTGGCCACCGAGATCACCGGCCAGGTGCCCGACGCGGCCTGGACCGACCGGCTGTACCGGCGGACCGAGGGCAACCCGCTGTTCCTGGAGACCCTGCTGGCCATGCCGGGCACCGGCGCGGGCCCGTACCACGGCGGGCTGACCGACACCCCCGGCGACCTGCCCGACTCCCTGCGCGACCTGCTGCTGATCGGGGTGCGGCGGCTGCCGGAGGAGTCCCAGGAGGTGCTGCGGATCGCCAGCGCGGGCGGCGACCGGGTCGGGCACGCCCTGCTGGCCGCGGTGAGCGGGCTGGGCCCGGACCGGCTGAGCCAGGCCCTGCGGCCCGCGGTCATCGCCAACACGCTGGTCACCGAGGCCGACGACTACCTGTTCCGGCACGCACTGATCCGCGAGGCCGTGCACGACGACCTGCTGCCCGGCGAGCACGGCCGGCTGCACGCGCGGTTCGCCGAGGCCATCGACGCCGACCGCAGCCTGGTCCCGCCGCACCGGGCCCACATCGAGATGGCGCACCACTGGTATTCGGCCCACGACGTGACCTGGGCGCTGATCAGTGCCTGGCAGGCCGCGGCCGAGGCGTCCAAGTCGGTGGCCCACGCCGAGCGGCTCACCCTGCTGGCCCGGGTGCTGGAGTTGTGGGACCAGGTGCCGGACGCGGCCGAGCGCATCGGCGCCGACCACGCCCGGGTGCTGGAGGAGGCGGTGGAGGCGGCCAGCGACGCCGGCGACGCCTCCCGCGGCCTGTCCTTCGCCAGCGCCGCGCTGAAGGAGCTGGACCCGGGCACCGACCCGGTCCGGGTGGCCCTGCTGCTCAATCGCCGGTTCGGCTTCAGGCACCAGCTCGGCCACGAGACCAACGAGGACCTGGAGCAGGCGCTGGGGCTGGTACCGGCCGGGCTGGACGACGTGGCCCGGGTCCAGATCCTGATCGCCTGCGGCAAGCACGGCGGCCGTCACACGAGCCGGGACCGGGAGTCGGCCGAGGAGGCGCTGGCCCTGGCCCGGCAGATCGGCGACCAGGCCGACGAGGCCAACGCGCTGCAGTCGCTGGGCATCCTGGCCACCGGCCAGAGCGGGATGGCCGAGGTCGGCAGCGAGCCCCTGGCCATGGTGACCGAGGCGCGGTCCCTGGCCACCGCGGCCAAGGCGTTCCGCAGCCTGCTGCACATCGCCACCAACGAGTCCCACCTGCTGGAGGGGGCCGGCGAGCACGAGGCCGCGGCCAAGGTGGCCCGCCAGGGCGTGGCCAGCGCGGAAGAGTACGGCCTGGCCCGGACCACGGGCACGTTCCTGGCCATCAACCACGCCGAGCCGCTGATCTCGCTGGGCCGGTGGGACGAGGCCATGGAGGTCATCGAGCACGCTCGGGAGCTGGTCCCGCCGCCCATGCACCAGGCCGCGCTGAGCGTGCTGGCCGGCCTGATCGCCGCCGCCCGCGGGGACGCCGAGGCGGCCAACCGCTGGGCCGACGTGGCCCGGGCGACGTTCGGCAAAGCCCGCTACAAGGACCAGCACCACCTGCCCCTGGACCAGCTGGAGATCGCGACCCGGGTGGCGGGCGGCGACCGGCCCGGCGCCGTGGCCGCCGCGGGCGAGGCCCTGGACCGGCACGACGTGCCCGGCAGCATGACCCGGTACGGCTGGCAGGTGCTGACCACGGCGGCGCGGGCCGCGGTGCTGGCCCTGGCTTCCGGTGACCAGGCCGCGCGCGCCGGCGCGGCCGGCCTGCTGGACCGGCTGCGCGGCATCGCCGCCCAGCTCGAGGTGTACGGCCGGGTCCAGGAGGCACAGCGCCGCACGTTCGCCGCCCTGGACCGGCAGGGCGCCTTCGAGCTGGCCGTCTCGGCCGGGCCGGACGGGGGGCGCAGCCGGCCGGAGCCGGTGGCGCTGCGCGACGCCTGGGACGAGGCCGCCGCGGCCTGGGAGACCGTCCGGCAGCCCTACCCGCAGGCCCAGGCGCTGCTCGGTGCGGCCACCGCCGCGCTGGCGGCCGGGGACCGCGAGGGCGCCGCCCTGCGCCTGCGCCGGGCGGCCACCCTGGCCGACGCCCTCCGGGCCGTCCCGCTGAGCGCCGAGATCACCCGCGTCTTCCGCCGCGCCCGGCCCGGTGGGGCCATCGCGGGCGCCCCCGGGGCCGGGTCGTCCGGCTCCGCCGAGGGCGGGGCCGCTACCGAGGCGGCCGCGCCGTTCGGCCTGACCGCTCGCGAGCTGGAGGTCCTCCAGCTGGTGGCGGCCGGCCGCAGCAACCGCGAGATCGCCGCCGAGCTGTTCATCTCGGCCAAGACGGCCAGCGTCCACGTGTCCAACATCCTGGGCAAGCTCGGGGTGGCCAGCCGCGGCGAAGCCGCCGCCACCGCCTACCGCGAAGGCCTGGCCGACCCCCACCCCGAGCCCCAGGCCACCTCGGCCTGACCCACCGGGTAACGGATCACGAAACGTGTGGCTGCTGTGACGTGAGGGCCTCGCGGGGAGCCGGGCGGTCGGGGAGCCGGGGTCGGTCCGGCCGGGCACGAGCCGGGATTCAGTCGCGGGTGTGGAAGCCCCGGACGCCGGTGATCGTGACGCGGAGGGCGATCGGGTACAGGTCAGCCGTTGCCGCCGCCGTTGTCCACGGACTGGATCTCATTGGCCGTGATCTGGTGGGCCGGCCAGATCGTGGGATCGAGGTTCCCGCTGCCGGGCACCGGCTGACACGTGGCAGGCGGCGGGCCGCCGGCCACCGGGGCCCAGCAGGCCCGCCAGGTCATTCTGGCCGTGATCTGCCAGTTATCCGGGGACTGGAACACCATCCCGCAGTCGATCGGCGCCCCGATCCCCGCGTTGGCCATCATCTGTGGGTTGTTGATGTCGCGCGAGCCGACGTAGCCGCAGCCCTGGGTGGACAGCTTGTACTGCTTGCCGCCGGTCGCCCCGAGTTGCAGCTTGGACGGTTCCACCCACACGGTCGCGGCCACTCCGTTCAGCGTCGCGGTCGTGGTCGCGTACGGCATGGCCCCCTCGAAGTGAGTGGCGGCCAGGCCCACCCGTACGTAGACCGGCAGGTTGATGTAGGTGGCCGCTCCGGCCGGGTTCACTTTCATGCCGGCGGCCTTCGGCACGTTCAGTTTGGCCAGGGCGATCTGGGCCAGGGTCTGAGGCGGCAGGTCGATGCCGGGCGGCGTCTGGCCCACGGGCTCCCAGGCGTAGAGCGGCAGCTTGGCACACTCGGCCTGCCCGGCTGCGCTGGCCGCCGGGTTGATCGGCAACATGTACCAGGTGCCGTCCGGGGCCGGCGGATTCTGGATGAATTTTTCGGCCTGGGCGTACGACTGCTTGACCCCGAGGATGTCGGGCGGGTTGGGGCCGTTGTCAGCGATGATCTTCTGGCTGCCTTGCACTGTGTCCCCCATCGGTTCCCACAGGCACGGCGGCGGGGCGATGTCGACGACGGTGTTGTAGCCCCCGTCCGTCCTGACGTCGCCGGTGACGGTGACCATCTTCAGCAGCTGGACGGTGCAGCTGTCGCCGGTGGAGCAGCCCACGCTGGAGGTGCCGTTGCCGGCGCTGGCCGGGGTGGCGGTCAGGAGCGGGGCGGCCAGGGCGGCCGCGCTCATCATGGTCGCGGTGATGGCGGTGATGCGAGGTCTCACGGCTTGCACTCCTTGGCCCGCGGGTAGTAGAGCGGCGGCAGATCGGCGATCACCTTCCAGCTCCCGGACGGATCCTTGGCCAGCTGGTCGGTGTAACGGTAGTAGTGCTGGGCGGCCGGGACGGTGCTGGGAATGACCTTCCCGGTCTTCAGGTCGGTGTTGTCCGACTGAGCGTTGTCGAAGCAGGACGACACGTCGAGGTCACCGGCCACGGTCGGGTCGGCGAACACCTGCATGTCGAAGAACCGGATGGTGCCGGTGAACGACTCGCCGGCGATGCCGGGCCGGGTCATCGCCTGCTGGACCTCGGTCTGCATGTTCTGGTTGACGTAGGACGTCCAGGACTGGTCCGAGCCCCCGGTGTACTCGGCGTAGAGATAAGCCAGCTCGTAGTTCTTGTCGGTGAGCACGGCCTGGGCCTGACTGGGATCGGCGGGTTTCCACGTGGTCATGGCGATGTGGACGTTCTTGCCGAAGGGTGGCATGGTCACCGCACCCGCGGCGGCCGGTGCAGCCCCGGGAGCCCCGGCCATCGTCCCGCCCGGATGGAACGTGGCCGGCCTGCTCCCGCCCCCGCTGGCGCAGGCCGCCACCCCGAACAGGGCCGCGCCGAACAGCGTCATCCCGGCCAGCCGTTTGCGCATCGTCTCTCCCATGACTGTCCCGTCCATCAGGCTGCCGAGGTTCGCCAGGACGGCAGCAGCTCGTCGATCAGTGCCTCGGTCTCCGGTGCCATCCGCGGCATCACCTCATCCAGCTCGGCCCGGGCCGACACCTCGCCCACCACCGCGCGCAGCACGTGCTCCTGGCCGGTGGCGGACGCGCCCAGCAGCAGGCCGCGCCAGAGCATCTCGTCGTTGAAGGCCAGCCGCAGCCCGGACCGGGCCGCCTCCATGGCACCCTCGGCGTTCCCGCTCATCAGCCGCAGCGCGGACAGCCGGTGCGCGGCGTCGGCGATCATCGCGGTCGCCTCGTACTCGAAGCTGTCCGTGGCCAGCCAGCCGTAGCGGCTGAGGTCCCGGCCGTCCAGCAGCTGGCCGCGCACCAGGGTGAGCGCCCGGTCCAGGGCGGCCGCCTCGTTATCGGCCTGGTTCTTCTCGGCGGCGTGCGACGCCTGGGCCAGCAGGGCCCGGAACACCAGCCAGTCCACCCGGACCTGGGAGCCGAGCCGCAGCCGGCCGCCCGCGTCCGTGGTCAGGTTGGGCCGGCCCAGGTCGTCGGCGCCCAGCCAGGCCCGGACCCGGTCCAGCGCCGCCTCCTGCACCTCGGCCGGCGCGCCGCGCGGCCAGACCGCGCCCGCCAGCACGTTGGGGTGGACCCCGCCCGGGTGGGTGGCCAGGTAGACGACCAGCTCGGTGGCGAGGGCCAGACGGTCGGGCTCCATCGGCCCGGGGGCGTCCGTGGTGACCGGGCCGAGCAGCCCGATCTCCACCGGCATCCGCCGGTCCGGGTCCAGCTGCTCGGCGGGCGCGCCGTCCTGGCCCGGGTCGCCGAGGTCCACGCCGGACTGCCGGGTGGCCGACCGGAACAGCTCCACCACCGCGGCGTACTGGTCGGCGGGCAGCAGCTGGGCCTCGAGGTCGAAGCCGAGCACGTCGGCCCGCAGCCGCCCGGAGTCGGTGATCTCCCAGGTCCAGGTGGCGCCGCGCACGTCGCCGGCCACCACGAAACCGAGCGCGGTGCGGTGCCGGGTCCGGGCCAGCCCGAGCAGCCGCTCGCGCTGGGTGGGGGTGGGCGGGGTGGCCATGATCAGGTAGTGCGGGGTCCAGGCCGCGGCCGCGTCGCCGCTGGCCCGGGAGCGGCCGGTGAGCACCGAGTCGGCCCCGGTCTCGGCCAGGACCTGCTCCAGCTCGCCGGCCCGCGCCTCCAGCTCGGGCAGGGCCTCGTCCAGGTCGTCCACGGCGGTGACCCGGTCGGGGGCGATCATGGCCAGCTCGGCCCCGAACCCGACCAAGGTGATCCGCATCTGGTCCGACCAGCGATTGGTGGCCAGCTCGACGGCCAGCGCGGCCAGCGCGGCCTGCACCGGGCGGTGCGGCCCGCGCACCGCGATCAGGCCGTGCGCAACCTCCAGGTCGACCAGGATCCGCCCGGTGTCGTTGGTGCCGATCGACACCAGCCCCGGGTAGGGGGCCAGCGTGGTGTCCGGGCCCGGGCGGCTGCTGGGGCCGCCGGCCGGGGTATCCAGTTCCAGGCGGCCGATGGCTTCGACCGCCAGCCGCCAGACCGCGCCGCCGTCGGCGGGGGTCCACGGCTCGGGCGGGCTGGGGTCGGCCGGGGCCACCCACAGGTCCAGGTTGTCCGGGCCGATGTGGGCCGCGAACACCGTGGGCAGCGGCTGGCCGGCGGCGGCCCGGGACCGGGCCAGGTGCCGCAGCCCCACGTCCAGCAGCCGCACCGAGGCCTCGTCGGCGCCAATCCGCAGCGCGCTCTCGGCCACGGCCGCGTCGCCGTCCGGGGCCGGGATCCGCTGCCCGAACGCGCGCCGCCACAGCTGCTCGCGCCGCCGCCGCCCGAGCGCGGCCAGCACCCCGGCCGCCAGCAGCGAGGCCGCCGACAGCTCGGCCGGGAACGAGAGCGAACCGCCCGCCGCGTGGCCGGGCGCGGCCAGGGTCCCGTCCTCGGACCGGACCTGGCCGGAGCCGCCGTTCGTGGCGGCGTCCAGGCCGCCCCCGCCGCCGCTTCCGCCTCCCGGGGCCTCGGTGGCCGGGGTGGCCGCGGCGGCGCCCGCCGCGGCGTGCCCGCCCGGCGCGCCCGGCCCGGCGTGGCCGCCGCCATCGGTGGTGGGCGTGGCGGCGGTCTCGTGGCTCACGGTCTCGATGCCGGGCCCGTAGGCGTCGCGCGGCATGCGCAGGACCCAGCCGGGCCGGATCAGGCTGGCGATGGTCAGCTTGCTGCCGTCCGGCTGGGCCCGGTCCTTGTTCAGCTCGTAGATCTGGGCGTAGCGGCGGCCGTCACCCAGGTGGTTCTGGGCGATCTCCCACAGGCTCTCGTGGTAGCGCCCGTTGGGCGGCTTGACCACGTAGACCTTCTCGCCCCGCGGGGCCTGGGCCAGCATCGGCGTCCCGACCTGCTGAGGTGCCGGGGTCTGGCCGGCGGGGGTCTGGCCGGCCCGGGCTCCGGGCGTGACCGAGGAGATGGTGTGGCTGGCCCGGGGCGGGGCGGCGTGGGTCAGCGCGGGCGAGAGCGCCGCCCCCGCCGTGAACAGCAGCAGGGCCGCGGTGACCAGCCGGTGCGCGGCCGACTGGGTGGCCCCGGCCAGCGGGACCCGGGCGGGCACGCCGACGTTGCGGATCGCGGCCCGGATCTCGACGATCACGCACCACACCAGCTGCAGCCAGGCCAGCCAGATGACGATGGACAGCACCCGCAGGATGGACGGGATGTCGAGCTGGTGGGTGAACGCCGACAGGCCCGGCGCGGCGTGCGGCCAGGGCAGCCCGATCACGCTGATCAGCGCGATCGGCACGCCGACGGTCAGCACGGCCAGGGCCAGCATGGCCAGCAGGCCGATCAGCACGTCGCCCGCGGTGCGCTGGGGGACGTGCACGGGCTTGCGGAGCCCTGGAATCGGCGGTGCCATCAGCACTCTCCTTGCTGGACTGCGTTGCCGCATTCAGATGTGGCGGTTCCGGTGGCGGTCTCGGTGAAGGTGCCGAGGATGCCGCCCCCGATCAGCGGTTTGGCGGTCACCTGAACGGTGACCGCGGCCTGGGTCGGGCTGGAGCCCGAGCTCGGGCAGCCCGACATGACGACCGTGGTCCCGGTCAGCCCGGCGCCGTACTGCTGCACCACCTGCTGGGCGTAGCCGCAGGCGGTGTCCCAGTCGATGGGGAACCCGGATGCCCCGGGCGGGAGGCCCTGGCGCAGGGTGGCCGGGCTGATGTCGTTGGCGGCGGCCCGGGCGGCCTGGCCGGCGATGTCGGCCGCGCGCTCGCGGGCGTTCATGGCGTTGCCGCCGTCCACGATCAGCGCGGTCAGGAAGATGACCGCGACCGCGAACACCACCGTGAACACGGCCACCGATCCCCGGTCCTGTTCGGTGGGGCTGGTGAGCTTTGCGTGGCGGAGACGGCGCAGGCGGAGGAGGAGGCGGCGGCGGGTCACTGGCAGTTCGCCCCCCGGCACATGAACGGGTCCAGCGGGGCCACGGCCTGCGCGGTGACCGGGGTGGCGGCCCGGAACCCCAGCATGGTGAACGGGGCCATGTTCACGTTGCAGCTCACGGTGACCGTGATGTCGGTGCCCTGGGCGATGGTGGCCGTGGCCGGGAACCCGAGCACCCCGACCGTGACCGTGCCGCCGTCGCACCAGCCCGAGGTGGACAGGTCGGCCTGGGCGGCCTGGTGGGCCAGGGTGTCCGCGTCCTCCGCGGTCCGGCCCACCGACGCGGCCCGGGCCGCGTCCCGGGCCGCGCCGTCCAGCGCGCCGTGCGACTCGACCCAGCGCCCGCCCGCCCCGATCAGCAGCAGCATCAGCACCAAGGCGGGCGCGATGACCACCAGCTCGACCGACATCGAGCCCCGGTCGCCGGGGTCGGGGGCGGCGCCGGGCCGGGGCCGGGCCCAGCCGCGGGGCAGCCGGATGCTCATCCGCACCGCCCGCCCCCGGCGGCCGGGCGGAAGCACTCCACCGGGCCGCCCGCGGTCTCGGTCACCGTCCACTTCAGCCCGAAGAAGTTGAACACCGAGTACCCCATCGGCCCCTGCACGGTGACGAACACCTGGTTGGCCGGGTCCCCGTGCGCGTCGGCCCGCAGGCTGCCGAGCAGGCTGGTGTTGAGCGAGTCGTAGTAGCGGGACGACGCCTGCTGGGCCAGCGACTGCCAGTTCCCGGTGGTGGCCGCGTCCTCCCGGGCCACCTGGGCGCCGGCCTGGGCCGCGGCCAGCGCGGCCTGGCGGGCGTTGAACCAGAGCCCGAACTGCACGATCAGCATGATGATCATGAGGAAGCCGGGGGCCAGCACGGCCAGCTCGATCACGCTCGACCCGCGGTCGTCCCGCCGCCGCCGCGCCCACGTCCGAAACCCACGAGACCTGTGGGGCTCGTGGGGAATGAGGGAATCGCCGGGCCGGGCGGGCGGCCGGAGCCGCGCGGCCCGGGTGGCGAGACGGCGGAGGTTCATGGCGGGACTTCCAGGGCGGTGGCCCTAACCGTGGATCTGGCCGCTCTCGGTGGTGACGAAGATCCTGATCACCGCGAGCAGCGCCACCGCGATGCCCAGGATGACCGCGGTGATGATGGCCAGCTCGACCGCTGACGCACCGGCGTCGCCGCGCGCGCGGGCCTGCGCGAAACGGGCCCGGTGGGCGCTCAGCATCCCGGCCAGGTATTGCCGCAGTGCGGTGGTGTAGTGGTACATGACCCTCCCTGTATCTGCTATGCCGCAGAGAACTCTTTAATGTCCTTGGACACCCAGAAGCACTCCAACAACGGGGAAAACAAGAAACACCAGAAATCCAGCAACTAGAAACATCTGCGCGACCAGCATTGACTGTGATCGCTCACCGGCCTGGCCTTCCAGGTCGGCCAGTTCGCGGCGGCGGAGGCTGACCGCGCGGGCGGTCAGCGACTCCCGGACCTTGGCCCCGTCCTCGGCCACCAGGCTGAGCGCGGCGGCCAGGTCGCGCAGTTCGTCGACCCGGACCTCCTCGCCCAGCGCGCCCAGGGCCTGCCAGGGCGTCTGGCCGGTGATCCGGGCGTTGGCCAGGGCGTCCCTGAGCCGCCACATCGACCAGCCGCCGCCGATCTCGCTCGCCGCCATCAGGGCCTCGGGCACGCCCCGGCCGCCGGCCAGGTTCATCCCGACCAGGTCCAGGAAGGCGCCGACCGCGTGCCGGAAGTCCTTCCGTCGCTGGGCCGCCTTCTGATGGACCTCCAGGTAGGGGAACACCGAGAAGATCAGGGCCAGAATGAGGCCGAACCAGATCGGGATCACAAAAGAAACGTGCAGTCCGATGACGGTGATGAGCAGCAGCAGAATGGGGCCGATCAGAAAACCGAATACGCCCAGCAATACCGAGGTGGCCAGAAAATTTTCGAAGGATTTGTCCGCGAGCGCCAGATCATTGCGCAGCGCCGGGAATTCCCAGCCCTGCTCGGCACAGAATGCGGCCAGCCCGGCGCCGAGTTTGCGGCTGAATTCACTTTCCTTTTCCCCGGTCAGCCGGGCGGGCAGCGTCCTGCGGGCGGGCCGGGTGTCGAACAGAGCCAGCTGGCGGGCCAGGCTCACCCGCCGCGGCAGCAGCGCCACCACGAGCAGGAACAGCCCGGCGCCGGCGATCGCCCCGGCGATGATCCCGGCGGTCACGAGCCACCACCTCCCCGCCAGGCGGCCACGGTCTCCGGGGCGGTGTTCAGCCCGGTGCCCAGGGGCTCGGACAGCAGCCGCTCCGGGGCGTCGAAGTGGGCCAGCTTGCGCAGCCAGAAGAAGCCGGCCGCGTACAGGCCGGCCACCACGATCAGCACCACCTGCCCGAGTGGCTGGTCGTAGACCCTGACGTAGCTGTGGTTGAACACCGCCATCAGCAGGGCCACCCCGATGGCCACCAGCACCACGATCTGCACGCTGCGGCGGGTGGAGCGGCGGTCGGCGCTGATCTTGCGGCGCATGTCCAGTTCCTCGCGCACCGAGGTGGACAGGCCGCCCAGCAGGTCACGCAGGCCGGGCCCGCGCAGCCGGGAGTTGATGATGAGCGCGGCGATGATCAGGTCGGCGCCGGGGTCGTCGAGGTCGTCGGCGAACCGGCGCAGCGCGTCCGGCATCGGCATCCGGGTGTGCAGCCGGTCCACCAGCCGGGTCAGCGGCTCACGCAGGGACGGGGCCGCGGCCCGCAGCGAGGACGGGATGGCCTGCTCCAGGCCGACTGCGCCCGCGATCGTGTCCCGCAGCGACTCGGTCCAGGAGGCCAGCCCCTCCAGCCGGGCGATGGCCCGCCGCTCGGACGAGGCGCCGCCCAGCGACCGCCAGCCCAGCGCGAGCAGGGCCACGCCGATCCCGGCCACCACCCAGTGGGTCAGCAGCAGGGTCAGCGCGCCCAGCACCAGCGCGATCGCGCCGCGCTGGCCCACCAGGTCCCGCAGCGACCGCTCCAGCCGGGACGACCGCGTGCTGGGCGGCCGGGCGGGCAGCCCGCGGACGGCCACGATGAGCAGGAAGACGCCGCCGCCGGCCACCGCACCGGCCACGATGCCCAGCAGCGCCAGCGACCCGCCGGCCCCGATCATGACCAGCTCCGGACGGCGGGGTCGTAGCCGAACGGGAGCAGGTCGGGCAGGCAGGACACCGGGGCGTGGGGCACGGCCGTGCCGTCCGGGCCGGGCGCGAACACCTCGCTGGACAGCACCCGGCCGTCCACCCCGGTGACCTCGCGGACGCTGTTGACGAACCGGCGCAGCCGCCCGCCGCGGGTGTACTCGTTGCGCTTCTCGATGAACACCACGAAGTCGATGGCCCCGGAGATCAGCATGTGCGTGGCCTCGACCGGCAGCCGCTCGGTGGCCTGGATCGCGTAGGTCGAGATGCGGTTGAACACCTCGAGCGAGGAGTTGGCGTGGATGGTGGACAGCGAGCCGTCGTTGCCCTGGGTCATCGCGTTGAGCATGGTGACGATCTCGTCGCCCAGCACCTCGCCGACGATGACCCGGCTCGGGTTCATGCGCAGGCTGCGGCGGACCAGCTCGGCCATGGTGATGGCGCCCTGGCCCTCCATGTTGGGCAGCCGCTCCTCGAACGCGACCGCGTTCGGGTGCAGCTCCGGGAAGTGGTCCAGGCCCAGCTCCAGGGCCCGCTCCACGGTGATGAGCCGTTCCTCGCCCGGGATCTGGTTGGCCAGCGCCCGCAGCAGCGTGGTCTTGCCCGCGTTGGTGGCCCCGGCGATCATGATGTTCTTCCGGGCCGCGACCGCGGCGGCCAGGAACGACCCCACGTCCGGGCCGATCGTGCCGTTCCCGACCAGGTCGGCCAGGAACACCTTGCCCATCCGGGCCCGCCGGATGGAGATGGCGGGCCGCAGGGTCACGTCCATCACCGCCGACAGCCGGGAGCCGTCGGGCAGCCGCAGGTCCAGCTGCGGGTTGGCGGTGTCGAACGGCCGGCTGGACAGCCCCGAGTAGGCGGCCAGGACCTGGATCAGCTCGACCAGTTCCTCGTCGCTCTCGGCCACCGGCTGGGCCATGACCTCGCGGCCGTCGGCGTAGCCGATGAACACCCGGTCGCAGCCGTTGATGTCGATGTTCTCGATCTGCTGGTCCTCCAGCAGCGGCTGGAGCCGACCCACCCCGAACAGGGCGGCGTGGATGGCCTCGGCCAGTTCCTCTTCGTCCTGGGCGTTCAGCGGCGACCGGCCCGCGGTGATCTCACCGCGCGCGTACTCCTCGAGCACCTGGGAGATCAGGGCCCGGGCGAACTGCCGCTCGTCCTCGCCGGACATGGGCGGGATGCCGGTGGCCGCGTCCAGGCGGCGCTGCTCGGCCAGCCGGTCCCCGATCTCGCCGCGCAGCCGCTTGACGACGCCGTGGTCCATCCGCCGTCACCGCCCCGGCTGGCCGGGACTGGCCACGTGCGACTCGTCCGGGCGCACCAGGCCCAGCCCACTGTCGGCTGAGGGCGGCGGCGGGTAGCCGCGGACGGCGGGCCGGGCCGGCCGGGAGGCCGGCTCGGTCTCCCAGTTGGCCGGGGCCGGTCCCGGCCCGGTGTCCGGCTCGGCCGGCAGCCGCGACACCAGGTTCTCGGCGATGTCCCGGGCCGTCCGGATCAGCAGCGACTTGTCGAGCTTGCCGCCCCACTCGCCCCGCAGCAGGTCGGCGCCCTTGCTGTCGTCGGCCAGGCCCCCGGCCACCCGGGCCGGGGCCGAGGTCTGGCCGAGGGCCTCGGCGATCTCGGCGATCGAGGTCCGGAAGTGCTTGTAGTCGGCGATGACGACCACGTCGGCCAGCAGGCCGGGGCGGCTGCGCTTGTGCAGGGCGGCCCCGAGGGCCGCGGCCCGGTCCCGCAGCCGGACCACCTCGCCCAGGCTGGCCCGGGTCACCAGCACGATCAGCGCCGCCTCGGCCAGCAGGTCGTAGAGCGGGCCGTCCACCCCCAGCCGCCCGCAGTCGGCGATCACGTCGGCCTGGGCGCTGGCGGCCAGCACCCGGCCGACCGGGCCCCACAGCAGGTTCAGGCCGGCGCCCTGGTCGGCGTTGGTCACCCCGGTCAGCACGTCCAGGCCGCCGTTCAGCTTCTGCACGTGCTCCCAGGTCTGCTGGGGCTGCAGGCCACGGCGGGCGGCCACGGCCAGGCTGAGCAGGCCGCGGCGCGGGTCCAGGCGGCCGCCGTCGGCGGCCGGCAGCCGGTACACCAGGTCGCCGCCGGCCGGGTCGCACTCGGCCAGCAGCACCGGGCGCGGCCAGACCGCGGCCAGGGCCAGCGCGGTGGTGGTGACACCGGGCGCGCCCTTGTCGGCGGCGACAGCGATCAGGGCCATGCTCAGCCCGCGGAGTTCGTGGCCGAGGACGACTGGCTGGGGGCGGCCGACGGGCCGCTGCCCGGGAACGTGTTCCCGGCCCCCTGCGACAGCGAGCTGCCCGGGTTGATCGACACCCCGAGGATGCCGTTGGAGGCGTTGCAGGCCACCGCGCCCGCGGTGGCCGGGTTGAGCGCGACCTCCACGTCGGCGACCGCGCTGCTGGACGAGGCCGACGGGGCCGCCATCCCGAGCACGACCGCGTCACCGGACAGCAGCGAGCCCGGAGCCCCCGGGCAGGCCTCGCTGGCGTCGCTGACCTCGTAGATGTTGACGTGATCGCCGACGGCCAGGCCGGACGGCAGCTGGCCGTCCTTGAGGGCCAGGCCCATCACGGCCTTGCCGTTGGTCAGCTGGTTGGTCCGCACGGCCATGTTGGAGGTGAGCAGGGTCCCGGGCGGGATCGTCTCGGCGGCGAAGAACCGGGCCACCTGGCTGGCCTGGGACCACGGCACGTAGTGCAGGCCGGTGCCGGCCGGGACTTGGACCTCCTGCATGGCGCTCTGCGGGATCTGCTGCCCCTGGCCGATCTGCTGGGTGATCTGGATGGCGTCGACCCGCTTGGCGTTCTGCAGCATCAGGTACCCGACCGCCAGCGCACCCCCCAGGATCAGCACCACGGCCAGCGCGGCCAGGGCGGGCTTGCGCTCGCGGGGGGCACCCGGAAGCTTGCGGGCGGACGGCGCGGTCGGCTGGGCCCAATCCCCCTGAGGTTCCCCGTTGGGCGCCAGCCCCCGGTGCATGGTGGTCCCGCGGTCGCTGGACATGGCTCGGCGTCTCCCCTACCTGCAAGCACTGCCTATCGCACGTATTCGGTGGCGCACCATGACATCGGTGTGCACGTGTGCAGCGGTGCGAATGTATCCCAGCAAATGCACGATTGAGCCCAATTTGGCCAACCTGGTAACACATCCGGCCTGATCATGACCATGCCGCCACACCGCCGGCCATCCCCGTATACGGGCACCGGCCGCAGACGGTTCATTCTTCAAGTAGCTGGGCGGCAACAATACGGTCAATTAGCACACTTCTCGCGAAGAATTGGTTGCGGCACATCTCGGGCCGGTGCCATGCTCGACCAGCGAATAGACCGCCCATGGGGACGTCCGCCGGACCAGCCGTGGGGCCGTCAGAACGGGCCGCCGGTGAACCACCGGGCGCAGCCGATCGTGGTCGTCTACAACAGACCCCGCGGGGGGACGCACCGGCTTCCGCCTCCGAACCCACCGAAAGGATCCCGGTCGTGCCAAACGTCAACGTCACTTACGCCGAGATGCAGAGCGCTGCCACCCGCCTCAACGCGGGCGAGAACCAGATCAACGGCGACCTGACCAACCTGCAGAACATGATCAACCAGCTGGTGCAGGGCGGGTACGTGACCGACACCTCCAGCAAGCAGTTCGAGCAGTCCTACACCGAGTTCACCCAGGGTGCCCGCAAGATGATGGACGGCCTCAACGGCATGGCGGCCTACCTGAACGCCGCGGCCAAGGCCTTCCACGAGACCGACACCCAGCTCGCGGCGGCGCTCAAGAAGTGACACCCAGGCCCGGGGGCGCCGGGCCGGCGGGAGGACGGCGATGCGGCTCGCGCTGACCGTCGTGTCCCCCGCGGCCCGGCGGCAGGCCGACGTGCTGCTCGAGGCGGACCCGGCCACCCCGGTGGCCGAGGTCGCCGGGGAGCTGGACCGGCTGCTGCAGACCGGGCCGATTCCGGCCGCCCCGCCGCCGGGCGTGCTCCGGTTCCCCGGGCCGCGGACCCCGGCCGGCGGGGCGGGCGGCACCAGCCTGTTCGTGGACCAGCGGCTGGTCGCGGCCGATCAGACGCTGGCCGAATCCCCCCTCCGCCACGGCTGCGTGGTCAGCCTGGGCAGCGCGGCCGGCAGCCTGCGGCCCGAGCCCCACGGGGTGGTGGAGATCCAGGTGGCCGGGGGCCCGGCGGCCGGTGGCGTGCACCGGCTCACGCTGGGCGAGGCCGACATCGGCGGGCCCGGGTCCGCGCACATCGTGATCGCGGATCCGCGGCTGCCCGCCACGGCCCTGCGGGTCAGCGTCGACCACCGCGGCGACTGCACGGTCGTGCCCTACGACGGCGTCCCGGCCGAGCTGGACCGCGAGCCGCTCACCGGCCCGTCCCCGTGGTCGCCGGGCCAGCTGATCAGCGTGGCCGGCACGCTGCTGGGCCTGGCCCCGTACGAGGCGCCGGACGCCGCGCTGCACCCCTCGGACGACGGGGCCGCCGTCGACTTCAACCGGCCCCCGCGGCTGCTGCCGCCGCAGCGGCCGACCCGGTTCTCGCTGCCCCGCCCGCCCGGCGCCCAGGACCGGCGGCCGATGCCGATCCTGATGGCCGTGCTGCCGGTGCTGGCCGGGGTGGCCATGGCCGTCTTCCTGCACGAGATCTACATGCTGGCCATGTGCGCGCTCAGCCCGGTCATGCTGCTCGGCAACCACATCTCGGACCGGCGGCACGGGCGCCGGTCGCACACCATGGACATGAAGTCCTACGCCGAGCACAAGGCCCGGATCGAGGCCGACGCCCGGGACGCCCTGGCCGCCGAGCGGGTGCAGCGCCGGGCCGGGTGCCCGGACCCGGCGGTGGTGCTGACCATCGCGTCCGGGCCCCGGCAGCGGCTGTGGGAGCGGCGCCGCACCGACCCCGACTACCTGCTGCTGCGGGTGGGCACGGCCGACCTGCCGTCCGCGGTCGAGCTGGCCGACCCGACCCAGGACGAGCACCGGCGGACCGTGTTCTGGGAGGTGCCGGACGCCCCGGTCGCGGTGCCGCTGCGGGACCGCGGCGTGCTCGGCGTGGCCGGCCCGGAGGACGCCCCGCGCAGCGTGGGCCGCTGGCTGGTGGCCCAGGCGGCCACCCTGCACAGCCCGAACGACCTGCAGCTCTACGTGCTCACCGACTCCTCCGGGCGGTCGTCCTGGGAGTGGGCCAGGTGGCTGCCGCACTGCCGGCCGGCGGACGGGCGCGCGGTCGCGCTGATCGGCAACGACGCCGAGACGGTGGCGGCCCGGATCGGCGAGCTGCTGGCCATCCTGACCGACCGGCAGCGGGCCCAGCGCGAGACCGGCCTGGGCCCAGTGGGATCGCAGGTCACGTTCCGGCAGGACATCGTGGTGGTGTTCGACGGCTCGCGGAAACTGCGCATGCTGCCGGGCGCGGTGCAGATCCTGCGCGAGGGCCCGCAGGCCGGGATCTTCGCCATCTGCCTGGACGCCGACGAGCGGCTGCTGCCCGCCGAGTGCCAGGCCGTCACCACGGCCGAGCCGGGCGGGCTGCGGGTCCGGCAGATGAGCGAGGACACCGTGGCCGGGGTGCGCCCGGACCACGTCGGGGTGTCCTGGTGCGCCCGGCTGGCCCGGGGCATGGCCCCGGTCCGGGACGTCAGCGACAGCGACGACGGCGCGGGCCTGCCCGACGCCTGCCGGCTGCTGGACGTGCTCGGCCTGGAGCCGCCGGCGCCGGACCCGATCGTGGCCGGCTGGAGCGCCGCGGGCCGGTCCACCGTGGCCGTGCTGGGCGAGTCCTACGACGGGCCGTTCGGCATCGACCTGCGCCGGGACGGCCCGCACGGCCTGGTCGCCGGGACCACCGGCTCCGGCAAGTCGGAACTGCTGCAGACGCTGGTGGCGTCGCTGGCGGTGGCCAACCGCCCCGAGGCCATGACGTTCGTGCTGGTCGACTACAAGGGCGGCAGCGCGTTCAAGGACTGCGTGCAACTCCCGCACACGGTGGGCATGGTCACCGACCTGGACGCCCACCTGGTCGAGCGGGCCCTGGTCTCGCTGTCGGCCGAGCTGACCCGGCGCGAGCACATCCTGGCCGCGGCCGACGCCAAGGACATCGAGGATTACACGTCCAGGCAGGTGCGAGCGGGGCAGCCCAGCCGGCTGGAGCCGCTGCCCCGGCTGCTGATCGTCATCGACGAGTTCGCGTCCATGGTCCGGGACCTGCCCGACTTCGTCGCCGGGCTGGTCAACATCGCCCAGCGGGGCCGCTCGCTGGGCATCCACCTGATCCTGGCCACCCAGCGCCCCACCGGCGCGGTCTCGGCCGACATCCGGGCCAACACCAACCTGCGGATCGCGCTGCGGGTCACCGACGCCAATGAGAGCGCCGACGTGATCGAGGCGCCCGAGGCCGCCCACATCTCCCCGTCCACCCCTGGCCGCGGCTACGTCCGGCTCGGGCACGCCTCGCTGGTCCCGTTCCAGTCGGGCCGGGTCGGGGGCCGCCGGCCCGGCAGCGACCAGGGCGCGGGCGAGCAGCCCTGGCTGGCCCGGCTGGACTGGGCCGGGGTGGGCCGGCCCGAGCCGCAGCGGCCCAAGGCCCGGGGCCAGGACGAGGAGGAGGTCACCGACCTCAAGGTGCTGGTCCAGGCCATCCGGGGCGCCGCCCGCGAGCTGCGGATCCGGCCCCAGCACAGCCCGTGGCTGCCCGCGCTGCCGGAGACGCTGCTGCTCGGCGACGTGACCCGGGGCACCCAGGACCCGGCCAGCCCCGGGCGGCTGGCCCCGATCCCCTACGGGATCGACGACCTGCCCGCGGCCCAGGCCCAGCGGCCGGCCCAGATCGACCTGACCGAGTTCGGGCACCTGATGGCGGCGGGCGGCCCGCGCAGCGGCCGGTCCCAGCTGCTGCGCACCATCGCCGCGTCCGCCGCGGCCACCAACACCGTGGCCGACCTGCACCTGTACGGCATCGACTGCGGCAACGGGGCGCTGCTGCCGCTGACCGGCCTGCCGCACTGCGGGGCGGTGGTGACCCGGACCCAGACCGAGCGCGCGGTCCGGCTCATCAGCCGGCTCGGCGACGAGGTCAGCCGCCGCCAGGACCTGCTGGCCGAGGGCGGGTTCGCGGGCATCGGCGAGCAGCGCACCGCCACCACCGGGGGCGCGGGGCGGGGCGGTGACGGCCCGGGCGCGGCCCTACCCCACATCCTGGTCCTGCTCGACCGCTGGGAAGGGTTCACCACCTCGCTCGGTGAGCTGGGCGGCGGCCGGCTGGCCGACATCATCACCAAGATCCTCGGCGAGGGCGCCAGCGCCGGGGTGCACCTGGTCATGACCGGCGACCGGTCGCTGATCGCCGGGCGGATCTCCTCGATGACCGAGGACAAGCTGGCCTTCCGGCTGCCCGACCGGGACGACTACGGGATGATCGGCCTGCGGCCGCGGGAACTGCCGGACACGGTGCCGGCCGGGCGGGCGTTCCGGAACGGCTCGGGCATCGAGACCCAGGTCGCGCTGCTGGCCGAGGACAGTTCCGGCCCCGGCCAGGCCGACGCGATCGCCCAGGTGGCCGCGGCCGCCCAGCGCCGCGACACGAGCCTGCCGCGCAGCGCACGGCCGTTCCGGGTCGACATGCTGCCCGCGCGGATCGGCTTCGACGAGGCCTGGCAGCTGCGGCCGGCCGCCCAATCGGGTGCACAGCCGGGCGCGACCGGCGCCCCGGGCCCGCTGTGGGCCATGGTCGGGGTGGGCGGCGACGAGCTGACCGCGCTCGGCCCCGACCTGGCCGACGGCATGCCGGTGTTCATCGTGGGCGGCCCGGCCAGATCCGGGCGCAGCACGGTCCTGGCCACCATGGCCCGCTCACTGCTGGCCGCCGGCACCCAGCTGGTCCTGGTCACGCCCCGGCCGTCGCCGCTGCGGGACCTGGCCGGCCGGCCCGGGGTGGCCGCGGCGTTCGAAGGACCGGAGCTGGGCGCGGCCGAGTTCGCGGCCGCGGCCGGCTCGTTCACCGGCCCCGGCGTGGTCATCATCGACGACGCCGAGCGGCACCGCGACTGCGAGGCCGAGGACGAGCTGAGCAAGCTGATCAGCTTCGGCGCCGACCAGGGTCACGGGCTGATCCTGGGCGGCGACGCCGAAACGCTGAGCGGCGGCTTCGGCGGGTGGCACGTGGAGGCGCGGCGGGCCCGCCGCGGCTGCCTGATCGCCCCGCAGACGCTGGCCGAAGGCGACCTGATCGGGGTCCGGCTCTCGCGCGGGATGACCGACGAGAGCCCCAAGCCCGGACGGGCCCTGCTCAACGTGGGCGACGGCAACCTGATCACGGTCACGGTGCCCGCGCCCGCGTGACCGGGCGGCGACCAGCCTTAGATATTTGATTAAGACCCAGGGCCGGTCGGCTTCTTGTTCCGGCTGGCGGCGGCCCGGGCCGCTTGCTCCTGGCGGGCCGCCCGGGCCTCGGCCACCGCGCGGTTGCGGAACTTGACCGAGAAATAGAAGCTGGCCATCCCGCCCAGCAGCATCAGCACCAGCAGCACGATGCCGACCGCCCGCGCGTGCAGGGCGAAGGCGATCACCGCCCCGACCAGCATGACGAACGCGCCCCCGAGCGCCAGCTGGCTGCGGCGTTGCAGGCCGGCGATCGCGGCCTCCGGGGCCGGCCCCGGGCCCGGCTCGGCGCCGGGCTGGCCGTTCAGTCGTCCCACGGTTCCCTCTGCTGAGCCTGCTCCCGCTGTGCGCTGCGGGTGGCGGCCTTGAACCGGTTCGTGGCCCGCATCGTGAGCAGGAAGCCGGCCACGCCGCAGGCCAGGAAGGCTACCAGCAGCAAGGCGCCGACGATCGTGGGGGCGCCCAGCCCGAACGAGGCGATGCAGGCCGCCAGCATGACGAAGCCGAGCCCGAAGGCCACATACGCGGGACGGAGGTTCACAGCGGCTCGACCGAAATCGTGCTGGTCAGCTCGTCGATGTCGGGCATCGCCGACTGCAGCCGCCCCAGGTCCGGGCAGGCGGTGAACACCCGCACGTCGGTCTCCATGTCCGCCACCCGCCAGGCGTAGTTGACCACTCCGGTCAGCTCCGACCCCTCCCGGGACCGGAGCAGGTACTGGGATTTGAGCCCGGTGCCGAGCTCGGCGGCGGTGAACGGTTCGACCAGCGGGGCCTCCACCGCGTCGGGCTCGTCCGCGTGGACCAGCACCCGGAGCTGGGCGTCTTCGTCGCCGACCGCCTCCCAGGTGGCCACCATGACCGGCAGCGCGACCACGTTCACGTTCGGCATGTGGAGCACCGCGCTGTGGCACGGCTGGGTCTCGTAGATGCCCCGCTGCAGCTCCAGCAGGCCCTTCTCCATGTTCCTGACCTGCTTCTTGCCGTGCCTGAGGCCGGACACCTCCCACCACACGGTGGCGTAGTCCCGGGCCCAGCGCTCGTTCCTGGTCTGGACGCCGTCGTCCGGAGCCGGGCAGGGAATCCAGATCCCCTTGTCGTAGGCGATCTTGGGCCATCCCCGCTTACTGTTCAGGCTCCAGATCTCCGGATCAGGCACTGGATGGCTCCTTCCGTGGGTTCCCCCGGTCACACGGTAGCCCAGCGGAACGTGGACATCATCGCGTCGAACAACTGCACCAGCATCCGCGCGACCTGGTCACCGGGGTCACCAGCGCCCAGGGTGGAGAACACGAACAGCAGCCAGCGGCCGTCCGCGCCCGGCACCGGCACCATGTAGTCCACCCGCCGGGAGCCGAACTCGATGCCCTGGTCCGGGTCCGGGCCGGCCGACCGCTCGCTGCGGGCGCCGGTCACCCCGTCCACGGTCACCGGGGTGCCGTCCGCGCTCTCGGCCACCAGGTGACTGACGATCTGACCGGGCCCGGTGACGCCGGCCGTGGGGATCGCGCCCTCGGACACCACGAACGAGGCCGGCACCGGCAGGCCGTTGCGCAGCTGGACCGGGAGGTAGAGGTCGATGGCGCCGTTCTTGCGGGCCTGGGCGGCGGCCTTGCGGAGCTTGCCCTCGATCTCGGCCCGGTACGGCGCCAGCTTGTCCCGGGGCAGGTCCGGCGGCAGTTCTTTGAACTTGACGTCCAGGATGGCCTTGATCGCGTCGTCGGCGCCCTGCCGGGCCGGGATCCGCTCCCAGCCGGGCGGGAGGACCAGCGTGTAGCCGGCTGGCCCGGCTACCACGAGCCCGAGGAGGCGCTGAACGACGGGACCGGCGGTATCCCGCTGATGGAGCGGAGGATGTCGTCGACCTGGGCGGTGGACAGGCCGTCCTCGGTCGTGAGGTGTTCCTCGGCCTTGTCGAACGCCGTGCTGACCGGGTTCTCCGGCAGGTGCACGGCCAGCGGCACCGAACCGATGTGCACCGGGGCGCTGCCGTCGGTGTTGTAGACCTCGAAGCCGCCCAGCACCGGCGCCCCGACCCCGGCGGTGAACGCCGCGGTCGCGTTCAGGCCCAGGATCGCGGTCAGCGCCTTGCCCGAGGCCAGGCTGGACGCGAACGTGCCGTCGCTGGCGAAACGCTGGGCGGCGCCGATGAGCGTGCGCAGGTTGCCGACGTCCTCCGAGTTGCCGCCGATCTTCAGCGCGACCCGGGTCAGCAGGGGCAGCTTGCCCCCGAACTTGGCCAGGTCCGGGGCCAGCTTGGGCGCGCTCTGGCCGGCGAACTTGACCAGCACCTTGGCCTTTTCCTCCAGGGTGAGCGTGTCGCCCTGGTCGGCCAGCCGGAACAGGGCCCGCTCCACCATCGCGGTCCGCTCCGCGGTCACGCTGGTCTTGCCCAGCGCCTCCGTGCCCTCGGCGGCGGCCTTGAGCCCGCCGCTGGCCAGCTTGCCCGCGCCGAACGTCAGCATCGCGAACGCGTCCAGGCCCACGTCCAGCCAGGAGCCGTTGCCGGTGGCGGCCAGCATGACCCGGCCGACCAGGGCCAGGGCGGTCAGCCCGAACCCGATCCACAGCAGCGCGGCGATGATGTCCAGCCCCGGGATGAACAGGGCCACGATGGCCAGCACGGTGGCCACGATCTCCAGCACCTGGCAGATGTCCTTGATGATGCCGGAGTACTGGCTGACCCACTCCTTGAAGGAGTCCCACCAGGAGTCCTTCATGCTGTCGTCACAGGCGCTGTGGATCACGCTGGCGTAGTGGCTGGCCGAGCTGTCCCGCAGCGAGGTGGCCTTGCCGAGCAGTTGCTGGGCCGCGTCCAGCGCGCCCTGGGCCTGCTTCATCGCCGTGTGGTAGTTCTGCACGTCCTGCTTCTGCTGGGCGGTCAGGTTGTCACCACTGGGCAGGGCCACGGTCTGGTTGAGCTTCTTGGCCGGGCCTTCGGCGTCGTTCAGGGCCTGGAGCGACATCTTCTGCGCCTGCTCCAGGTCCGGGATCCAGTTGTTCAGGGCGGCGGCCACCTTCTGGTACCGGCCCACCACCTTGTCCAGCTCGTCGGCCAGGTCCTTGGAGGAGGAGTGGATCGTGTCCGCGTACTGGCCCTTGAGCGCGCCGTCGGCGCCGCCCGCGGCCATGGTGTGCAACCGCGAGACCTGGTCCGAGATCTCCTTGGCCACCGAGGCCAGGTGGGCGGCCTCCTGGCTGATCCGGCCCGGGTCGCCGGGCACCGGGTCGCTGTCCAGGCCCAGCGGCTCCCACTGGTAGCCGGGCGGTCGTCCCACGGTCACTCCCCCTCGTCGGGCCCTACCTGGCCCAGGGCGGCCTGGTTACTTCTTCTCCGTCTTGGACTTCAGGCTCTTGGCCAGATCGTCGTCGGTCTTGTGGAACTGCTTCTCCGACTCGTCGATCAGCTTGCCGAGCGCCTGCATCGACCCCACCAGCTTGCCGCGGTGGTAGTCCCAGTTGCCGGAGAAGGAGCCCAGGGCGCCGGTGATGTCACCCGAGCCCATGGCGCCGTCGTAGGCGCTCTCCTGGGCCTTGATGTCCTGGAATTCCGACGTCAGGGTGGTCAGCGTCTGCTTGGCCGAGCTGAGCAGGTCGAACTCGACCTTCAGGTCCGCGTTCGGGTCCGGCATGGCCTCGCCTTCGCCGTGTGTTCGCTGATCGGCTCGCTGACTGGCTGAACCGCTGGCGCGACCATTGCTATCTAGATCACGCAAGGGGTGTCAAGCCGGTTCAAGCAGGTGCGATCTTCCTGTTATGCAGGGCCTGGAGTGACCGCCGGTCAGAGGGAGCGCAGGACGAGCAGGGCCATGTCGTCGGTGCGCGGGGCGGCCCCGAAGTCCTCGGCCGCGCGCACGATGCGGGCGGCGACCGCACCGGCGTTGAGGCCGCGGCAGCGGGCCAGCAGCGCGGCCAGGCCGTCGTCGTCGTCCAGCAGGCGCCCGCGCGCGTCCTTGCGCTCGGTGATGCCGTCGGTGACCGACAGCAGCACGTCGCCCGGGAACAAGCTGGCGGTCTGGGCGGCGTAGGTGAGGTCGCTCATCACGCCCAGCAGCGGCTGCGGCTCGGCCGCGGGCTGCGGCACGCCGTCCGGGTCGCCCGCCCGCAGCAGCAGCGGCAGCGGGTGCCCGGCCGAGACCAGGCGCAGCCGCACCGAGGGCCGGGGGCCCTCCTCGCCACCGCCGTCGAACAGCGCGCCCTCCTCGTCCGCGGAGCCGTCCGCGGCCAGCACGGTGAGCTCGCCGTGCAGCAGGGTCAGGAAGCGGCCGCGGGCGCTCTCCTCCAGGATGAGCTCGTTCAGCCGGCCGACCACGTCGGCGACGTCGTGGCCCTCGCGGGCCAGGATGCGCAGGGCGTGCCGGGCCAGCCCGGTCACGGCGGCCGCTTCCGGACCGGTGCCGCACACGTCGCCGATGGCGAACCGCCAGCGATTGGGCCCGGCCGGGTACACGTCGTAGAAGTCGCCGCCGACCTCGTTGCCCTCCCCCGCCACCTGGTGGGCCACGGACAGGTCGATGCCGGGGATCTGCGGCAGCTCGGGCGGCAGCAGGCTGCGCTGCAGGGCCTGGCTGGTCAGCTGCTGCTGCTCGTACAGCCGGGCGTTGTCCAGGGCCAGGGCGGCCCGGCGGGCCAGGTCCTCGGCCAGCTCCAGGGCCTCGCGGGCCGGCCGGTCGCCGCGCGGGCGGCCGATGACCACCACGCCCAGGCTGCGCCCGCGGGCGGCCAGCGGGAAGCACCAGGCCGCGTCGGAGGCCAGCACCACCGCCTCGTCGACCAGGCCGGGGCCGACATCCATGGCCAGCGACCAGCTCCGGCCGGCCTCGTCGGCTTCGGGGGGCCCGACCGCGGTCAGCAGGCCGGCCAGCGGATCGATCAGCGACTCGTCGGCGTGCCACACGTAGACCGGCTCGGGCTGCAGTTCCCCGGCCTCGTCGGCCAGCAGCACCGCGCACCAGGCGGCCAGCCGCGGCACCACCAGCTGGGCGATCAGCGAGATCGTCTTCTCCTGGTCCAGCGTGCTGGCCAGCAGCTCGCTGGCCTCGGCCAGGAAGCCGATCCGGCCCCGCCGCTTGCGCTCCAGCTCGCTCAGCCGGGCCCGCTCCAGCGACATGGCCACCCGGTCGGCGACCCGCTGGAGCCGGGCCGCGTCGGAGCCGTCGAACCGGTCGGCCGAGGTGGCGGCGGCCCCGAGCACGCCGGTGACCCGGCCGTCGACCAGGAACGGCACGGTGACCAGGGACTTGGCCGCGGCACCGTCGGCGAACACCGCGGGCACCGTGGGGGCGAACAGGGACTCGGAGACGCCGACCCCGGCCGCGGCCCGCACCCGCAGCTCGCCATCCTCGTCGGCGACCAGGGCGTAGGCGGCGTCGGCGGTGACCACGTCGCGGGCGGTCTCCACCGTGTGCCGGAGCAGCTCGTCGTAGCTCAGCGTGCCCAGGTCGGGCCGCAGGGCCGCGGCCGCGTCGTCCTCGGCGCTGATCCGGGCCGGCGGGCGGCTGGCCACCGGGGCCAGCGTGGTGCCGGGCCGCGGCGAGCTGACCAGCTCGTCGTGGTGCGGGTCGGGCCCGGTGAACGCCACCTGGGCGGTCACGAATCCGGCCTCGGCCCCGTCCCGGCCCGCGGGCAGTTCGGCCGGGGCGCTGGCGGTACCGGCCACCGAGGTGCCCGCGGGCGGCGCGGCCTCGTCGTCGTCGGCCTCGGTCCGGGCCAGGCTCATCCGGAACCAGACCGCCTTGGCCGTGCGGGCGTAGGTGACGCCCCAGGACGACGCCAGCGCGGACGGCAGCAGCAGGCCGCGGCCCCGTTCGGCCGACAGGCTGGCCGCCTCGGGGATGTCCGGCAGCGAGCGGGCCGGGTGGTGGTCACGGACCGCGATCTCCAGCTCACCGGCCGCGATCCGGCAGGTAACATCGAGAGCGGTACCCGCGTGCACCACGGCGTTGGTGACCAGCTCACTGGTGAGGAGCACGGCGTCGTCAACCAGCCGGTCCGCCTCGGGCGACCGCTGCGCGATGTCCCAGGACCGGAGGGTCTGCCGGACGAAACGCCGGGCTGCCGCCGCGGCCGCCGGGTCGGGCTGATACGCCGCGGAGGCGACAAGGTGGCTGCGCTCCCTCACGTGTCCTCTCGGTCCTTACCTAGCTGTGCTGGTCGAGCTGGGCCGGCGGCAAACGATTAGTCGCTAAGTGCTGAGGCCTTGTCACCATCGTGACAGACTCGTGAGGTTAATACTTTCTATCGAGACATCCTAAAGAACTTACTAGAGAACGATAGGCCTGCTTGGCGAGGATGGAAGCACGGCCAGAGCGCACGCCAGCACGGACGGCGGTGCACTGCCTTGGAGGGAGCACGATGCCTCAGCCCGCACCCACCACACCCGCAGAGGCGAAATACACCGACACCGACCTTGAACCGATCCGCGACGCACTCGCCGCGCTCGCGAACGGCGACTTCCGCGCCCGGGGCCGCCGCTACAGCGAAGGCACCCGGGGCGGCGACAGCGTCATGCTGGCCGACGTCGGGTCGCTGCTGGACGAGGTGGCCAGCCAGCTGTCCTCCCTGACCTCAGAGGTCACGGTCAAGGCCGAACAGGTCCGGGACATCGCCATGGTCACCACGGCCGTGGCCCGCGGCGACCTGACCCGCAAGGTGACGGTGGACGCCCAGGGCGAGATGCTCCAGCTGAAGCAGACGTTCAACACCATGGTCGACCAGCTGTCCGGGTTCGCGGACGAGGTCACCCGGGTGGCCCGCGAGGTCGGCACCGAAGGCCGGCTGGGCGGGCAGGCCCACGTCCGCGGGGTCTCCGGGGTCTGGGCCGAGCTGACCGACTCGGTGAACGGCATGGCCACCAACCTGACCGTGCAGGTCCGGAACATCTCCCAGGTGGCCACCGCGGTCGCGGAAGGCGACCTGAGCCAGAAGATCACGGTCGACGCGCAGGGCGAGGTCCTGCAGCTCAAGCAGACGTTCAACACCATGGTGGGCCAGCTGTCCGCGTTCGCGGACGAGGTCACCCGGGTGGCCCGCGAGGTCGGCACCGAAGGCCGGCTGGGCGGGCAGGCCCACGTCCGCG
>DASXMW010000119.1:0-8548 GCA_036495425.1 Streptosporangiaceae bacterium
CGCGCTGCAGCAGCCACAGTGGCCCGATCGCGATCGTGTGCGGGCGGTGACGCGCGACCTGGAGGGGCTGCCGCCGCTGGTGCTGGCGGCCGAGTGTGATCAGTTGCGGGAGCGGCTGGCCTCGGTGGCGCGCGGGGAGGCGTTCCTGCTGCAGGGCGGTGACTGCGCGGAGACGTTCGCCGGCACGACCGCGGGCAGCATCCGGGGCAAGTTCCAGACACTGCTGCAGATGGCGGTGGTGCTGACCTACGCGGCCAGCGTGCCGGTGGTGAAGGTCGGCCGGATGGCGGGTCAGTTCGGCAAGCCGCGGTCAGCGCTCACCGAGGTGCGAGACGGCGTGGAGCTTCCGGTCTACCGGGGCGACGCGGTCAACGGGATCGAATTCACCACCGCGGCCAGGACGCCCGATCCTGGGCGGCTGCTGGAGGCTTATCACTGCGCCTCGGCCACGCTGAACCTGTGCCGGTCGCTGGCCAGTGGCGGGTTCGCCGACCTGCGCCGGGTGCACGCCTGGAACCAGGATTTCGTGACCAGCAGCCCGGCCGGGCAGCGCTACGAGCAACTGGCCAGCGAGATCGACCGGGCGATCACGTTCATGCACGCGTGCGGGGCTGACCCGCGGGAGTTCCGCGCGGTGGAGTTCTACTCCAGTCATGAGGCCCTGCTGCTCGACTACGAGCAGGCCCTGACCAGGACCGACGCGCGCAGCGGGCACACCTACGACCTGTCGGCGCACCTGCTGTGGATCGGGGAGCGCACCCGTGATCCCCGCGGCGCGCACGTCGAGTTCGCCAGCCAGATCCGCAATCCCGTCGCCGTCAAGGTCGGCCCCGGCGCCACCGCGCAGGAGGTACTCGAGCTGATCGAGGTGCTCGACCCGGACCAGGAGCCGGGCCGACTCACCCTGACCACCCGGATGGGGGCGAGGCGCATCCGCCAGGCGCTGCCCCCGCTGGTCGAGAAGGTGGCCGCCAGCCGGGACGCCGTGGTCTGGGTCTGCGACCCGATGCACGGCAACACGGTGCAGGCGGCGGACGGCCACAAGACCAGGAATTTCGACGATGTGCTGGACGAGGTGGCCGGCTTCTTCGAGGTGCACCGGGCCCTCGGCACGCATCCCGGCGGCATTCACATCGAATTCACCGGCGACGACGTCACCGAGTGCATCGGCGGCGGCCAGCACATCGGCGAGAGCGACCTGAGCTCCCGCTACGAGACGGCGTGCGATCCCCGCCTCAACCGCGGCCAGTCCCTGGACCTGGCTTTCCGCGTGGCCGACCTGTACCGGCACCACCCCGGCCCGGCCAGCTGACGGCCCGGCGGCCGGGAGCGGGTCAGCGGGGAGTGAGGCCGGTGAAGAGGCTGTCGACGACGCGGGTGGCGAACTCGGCGTCGTGGGGCACGATCTCGCAGCGGCCGCGGGACATGGCCGCGCCGGTCAGGGTGAGCAGGACGATCTCGATGTCGATGTCCGCCCGGAGCTGGCCGGTGGCGATGCCGCGCCGCAGCACGGACCGGATGGTCTCGCGCCGGGGCTCGACCACGGTCTCGGCGTAGCGGGCCATCAGCCGGGGGTACTTCGCGCCCTCACCCAGCAGCAGCGTGTACTGCCGCTGCCGGGCCGGGTCCACGCCGTCCTGGGCCATGACGGTGAGCATGGCGATCAGGTCGTCCCGGACCGAGCCGGTGTCCGGGTCCGGCAGCGGGCTCTTCAGCGAGCCGAGCGCGGCCAGCAGCAGGTCTTCCTTGTTCTTCCAGCGCCGGTAGACGGTGGCCTTGCCCACGCCGGCCCGGGCCGCGACCGCTTCGACGCACAGGCCGTCCGGGCCCTTCTCAGCGAACAGTTCCAGCGCGGCCTGGATGATGGCCTGCTCGGCCTTTTCGCTGCGCGGGCGGCCCGGCTTGCGCCCGGCCACCGGGGCCGGGCGGGTGGCCGCGGAGGCGGGCCCGTGGTCCGGGCCCGCCTCCTGGTCCTCGGCGATGAGGTTCACGACGGCGGAAGACATAACCGCATTATCACTCTCCGCCCGACGCCCTGACCGAAAGGTTCTCCTGCCAGACGTCGAGCGCTTCGATCGGATCGATACCGCGGGGGTCGGTGGCCGCGTCGAGCGCGGTCTCCAGCCCGGCCGGGGGCGCGACCTCGAGGGCCGCGGGGGTGGCCTGCACGGCGGCCGCGGCCACCGGGGCACCTTCGGTGATGACCTCGGCGGGCACCGGGGTCTCCTGGCGGGCGGGCCGGCTCAGGCCCGGCATCCAGCGGAGCACCACGGTCGCGCCGGCCAGCGAGATCACCGCGGCCACGATCGTGGTCACGTGCATGGCGCTGACGAAGGCGTTGTTGGCCGGGCCGAGCAGGAAGTCCCCGGCCGAGCCGAGCCGTGCCGCCACGGCCTGCGTGCCCTCGATCGACCCGCCGGCCGCGCCCCGCGCGGTGGCCGGAAGGTGCGCCAGCGTCGGGTTGAGGGCGCTGTGGTAGGCGTTGGCCAGGATCGAGCCGAGCACGGCGGTGCCGAGGGCCACCCCGACCTGACGGGCGGTGTTGGTGAGGGCGGAACCGGCGCCGGCCCGCTCCCGGGGCAGCACGTCCATGACCGCCGAGGTGGCGGCGGGCATGGCCACTCCGATGCCCGAGCCCTGGATGAAGAACAGCAGGCCCAGCAGCCAGACCGGGGACGCGGTGCCCAGCAGCACGTAGCCGGCCAGGGCCAGGGACATGATCAGCATGCCGCCGGTCCCCACGGCCTTGGCGCCGTACCGGCGCACCAGCGGCGCGCTGCGCGGCGAGGCCAGCAGCTGGCCAATGGCGAACGGGACGGTCAGCAGGCCCGCGCCGACCGGGCTGTAACCCAGCACGTCCTGGGTGTAGAAGCTGGTGAAGAAGTACACCCCGCCCATGCCGAAGAACACCAGGGCCAGCGCGCCGACCGAGGCAGAGAGCCGGCGATCGCGGAACAGCCGGACGTCGAGGGCCGGGTGACGGCTGCGGGACTCGTGCCAGGCGAACAGGCCGAGGATGGCCAGGCCGCCGAACAGCGGGCCGAGCACCGAAGTACCGGTCCAGGAGCCGGTGTCGCCGCCCTGGACGATCCCGTACACCACGAGCACCAGGCCCGCGATGGACAGCAGCACGCCGAGGTAGTCGATGCCGGAGTGCTCCGGGTTACGCGACTCGGGCACCAGCGTGGCCACCAGGATCGCGCCGATGATGGTGACCGGCACGTTGACCAGGAACACCGAGCCCCACCAGAAGTGCGCCAGCAGCAGGCCGCCCAGCACCGGGCCGATGGCCACGCCGATACCGACGGCGGAGGCCCAGATCCCGATGGCCTTCGGCCGCTCCTGGGGCTCGAAGACGTTGGAGATGATGGACAGCGTCTGCGGCATGACCGCGGCGCCGCCCAGGCCCATGGCCGCGCGGGCGAAGATCAGCTGATCCGGCGACCGGGAGAAGGCCGACAGCAGCGACGCGACACCGAACAGCAGCAGGCCGATCATGAGCATGCGCTTGCGGCCGATCCGGTCGCCGATGACCCCGAAGGTGAACAGCAGGCCCGCGAAGACCAGGGTGTAGGAGTTGATCGCCCACTCGAGCTGGCTCTGGCTGGCACCCAGGCCCGCGTGCGGCTCGGCGATCGTCTTCAACGCGACGTTGAGGATGGTGTTGTCGAGCACGATGGCGAGAAGGCTGATGATGAGGACGCTGAGGATGCCCCAGCGCCGACGGAAAATCGTCTGTGCGTCCATGTCGCCTTTCGCGAAGTGACGTAAAACGGCTAACGGTCCCGCCGGAGCGGGAAGATCACGCGCGGCGCGGTGGTTCCCGGGTAGTGAGGCGGTTGCGCCTCCCTCGGCCGGCCTCCGCACGCGCTATCGATACGGAACAGGACCGTATCGGAATCAATTCCCCGCGTCGCCTGATTTTTTCCGTTCGAACTTCGTCACTCTTCGTGATCGGCGCCAAGTTGGTGTCTTGGGTCTTCGTGCCAACCGGCACGGGCCTCGATGCCAACCGGCACGGAACCTTGGCCCTAACCGATGCAATGGCGCCATCGCATCGGTTCTAGCCGACCCAATGGCGCCATCGCATCGGCACTCAGCGGCCCCGGCCCCGGGCCAGCGATGCCACCGCGCCTGGTGTGACGTCTGAGGCACACGGCGCCGGGCACCGGTCTTGGGCTGGCGCTGAGAGGACTGGATTGTGCCTGCCACGCTGAGGCCCCTGTGCTCAAGGTGGTAGGTGAGGCTGATGGTGGCTCAAGGCTGGCCCGCCGCGTCATCCCCGTGATCGCGGCGGGCTGCTTCCCCGTGGTGACCGGCTCCCCGGGCCGGCCGCATTACTTGGTGGTGTCCTGGTAGGACGAGCGCCGGGAGCGGCGGGCGAAGGCCAGCACGATCAGGGCGATGATCAGGATCCACAGCCAGCCGCCGAAGGCCCAGGTCGCGATGTGGGCCGCGATGCTGAGGGCGATGACGGCGGCCGCGATCATCAGGATCGGGCGGGCCAGGCGGCGCTGCGGCACGCCGCCGGAGGCGCGGCTGGTGAGGCCGGCGCCGCTGCCGGGCGGCAGTCCCGCGCCGCCGGAAGCCTGCGTGGAAGGCAGGTCGGTGAGCAGGCCGTCCAGGTCACGGTAGGTCTTGGCGTTCATGGCCTGGCTGAGCCGCTCGTCGAACTCGGCCTGGTCCAGGCGGCCTTCGCCGAAGTGCTGGCTGAGCGCGTCGGCCACGGACTGGCGCTCGGCGTCGGAGACCCGGAGGTCGGCCGGGGCGGGCCCTTGGCCCAGGAGCCAGGCCGGGGTGCGGAAGTCGGACATTTGCGGTTCCCCCTGAAGGTGGAGTGGAGCTGACGGTGGATTGGGGTCAGCGGTTGCTGATCGAGTCGATGACGTCGGCGGCCACGGACTGGCGGGCACCCTCGTCCGGGATGAGCAGCCAGCCGGCCAGGTAGAGCGGGATGCCGGGACCGGCCACGGCCAGGACGGCCAGGGCGATCCGGATGATGGTCGGGTCGACGCCGAGGTAGTCGGCGGCGCCGGCCGCGACCCCGGCCAGCATCCGGCCGCGAACGGGCCGGATCAGCGCCGGGCTGTTGGTGTAGGCCGGTCCCTGCGGGGCCGTGGTCTGGTCGCTGCTGTCCTGCGGCTGGGTCTGTGTCGTTTCCATGGCTCCACTGTGCGTCGCGCGGGTGCCCGCGCACATCGGGGAGAGCCGCCCCCTGGTCCCCCATATCCGAGGTGCGGGAATGGGGGTGTATCCCTATGGCCGGTCCCCCAGGGAACGGGACACAATGATCAGGTGGAGTCACCTCTCGTCGGGATCACGGAGCCGGATGACGGCCGCCGGGGGGGCCGCATGCGCGGCCGCCAGCGGCACGAGCATTTCCGGCAGCGCCTGCTGCGGCACGGGCCCAAGTTCGCCGGGCCGATCGAGCGCAGCCGCGAAGATCGCATCGTCGGCGGGGTGTCGTCCGCGCTGGCGGCCCGGTTCGGCCGTGACGCCATGCTCATCCGGCTGCTATTCGTGCTGGCCGGGCTGCTCACCGTGGGAGTGCCGGTCTACCTGATCGCCTGGGCCATCCTGCCGCTGGCCGGCGAGGACAGCACGATCCTCAACCGCGCCCGCAACGACAAGGCCGGCATCGCCCAGGCCATCGCGCTGGGCTCGCTGCTGATCGTGGTGTACCTGGTGTTCAACGCGCTGGGCGCCAACTGGCTGGGCAGCTTCGCCTGGTCGGTCATCTTCGCCGCGGTCGGGCTGGTGCTGATCTGGCGGAACGCCTCCCCCGAGGAGCAGGTCATCCTGCGCGCGGAGGCCGAGCCGCTGCTCGCCCTGACCTCCCGTAACCGGCGCAAGGCCGCGCTGATCCGGTTCGCGATCGGCGCCGTGCTGCTCATCGCCGGGATGTCCATTCTGTTCACCGGGCATGTCGGGGTGGCCGCGCTGCGGCCGCTGGGCGGCCTGGTCCTGGTGGTGGCGGCGGTGGTGATCGTGCTGGGACCCTGGTGGATGCGGATCGCCCGCGACCTGATGCTCGAACGCCAGGCCCGCGGCCGGGCCGAGGAGCGGGCCGACATGGCGGCCCGGGTGCACGACTCGGTGCTGCAGACGCTGGCCCTGATCCAGCGCAACGCCGACCAGCCCGCCCAGGTGGTCAAGCTGGCCCGGGCCCAGGAACGCGAGCTGCGCTCGTGGCTGTTCGAGGGCCGGCCGCCCGGTGAGGCCCACGGCGAGAGCACCACGCTGGCCGAGGGCGTCCGGCAGATCCAGCAGGATGTGGAGGAGCGGCACGGGGTGCCGGTCGAGGCCATCACCGTCGGCGACTGCGAGCTCGATGACCAGTTGCGGATCCTGCTGGCCGCGGCCCGCGAGGCCACGGTCAACGCGGCCAAGTGGTCCGGCGCCGACGTGGTGTCGGTCTTCGCCGAGGTCGAGCCGGGCGAGGTCTCGGTCTACGTGCGGGACCGCGGCTGCGGCTTCGACCCGGCCCAGGTGCCGCTGGACCGGAAGGGGCTGGCCGAGTCGGTGCAGGCCCGGATGACCCGGCGCGGCGGCACGGCCACGGTACGTAGCGTCAAGGACGAAGGAACCGAGGTGACCTTGCGCATGCCGCGCACCACCGGACCACGCCAGCCGAGCCGGGCATGACCGGGACCAGCCTGCCCCGGGTGTTCATCGTCGACGACCACGGGCTGTTCCGGGCCGGGGTCCGCAGCGAGATCGGCGACCACGTGGAGGTCATCGGCGAGGCCGACGACGTTCAGCCCGCCATCAAGCGGATCGGTGAGCTGCAGCCGGACGTGGTCCTGCTCGACGTGCACCTGCCCAGCGGGGGCGGCCAGGCGGTGGTCGGCTCGGTCAAGACCGAGCACCCCGACATCAAGTTCCTGGCCCTGTCCGCGTCCGACGCCCCCGAGGACGTGATCGCGGCCATCCGGGCGGGCGCGCGCGGCTACGTGACCAAGACGATCTCCACCCGCGAACTGGTCGACGCCATCCACCGGATCTCGGCCGGGGACGCGGTGTTCTCCCCCATGCTGGCCGGGTTCGTGCTCGACGCCTTCTCGACCCTGCCCGCGACCGCGTCCGAGGCACCACCGTCGTTCGACCCGGAGCTGGACCAGCTCACCGCGCGCGAACGCGAGGTGCTGCGGCTGATCGCCCGCGGCTACACCTACAAGGAGATCGCCCGCGAGCTGTACATCTCGGTCAAGACCGTGGAACACCACGTCTCGTCGGTGCTGCACAAGCTGCAGCTGTCCTCCCGGCACCAGCTGACCCGCTGGGCCACCGAGCGCCGCCTGGCCTAGCCCTTGACCGCGGCCAGGCCGGCCAGGGACTGGCGGCGGCGGCCGGTGCCGGATTCGACCAGGGGGCGCAGGTAATCGGTCAGCTGGCTGGCCTCGGGGGCGGCCAGAGCCTCGTCCAGGACCGTGCCCAGCGGGGGCAGCTGCGGGTTGGGGGCCATGCGCAGGAAGCGATCCCAGGGGCAGGGCGGGCGGGACGCGCGCACGTCGACGCGCAGTTCCAGGCTGATCTGGCCGAACCCGGCCTCTTCGGCCAGCTCGAGCAGGTCGCGGTCGTCGAAGCCGAGCAGGGGGTGGTCCACCTCGGGGGCCAGGCGGGCGTACCAAGAGGTCAGCTTGGCGGCCAGGGTGGCCACCGGGCGCAGGTCGTAGCCCAGGTAGGAGTCGCTGCCGGCCTGGAGCCGGGTGATCGGCTCGACCAGCACGGCTCGCCCGCCGGGACGCAGCACCCGGTGGAACTCGCGCAGGGCGGCGCCCCGGTCCGCGACGTAGGCCAGCACCGAGCGAGCGGTGACCACGTCGACGCTGGCGTTGCCCCGGCCGATGAGATCGTCGGCGGAAGCGAGCAGGAAATCGGACTGGTCCAGCAGGCCTTCGGCGGCGACGGCGGCCCGGCAGCGGCCGAGCAGGTCGGCCGAGACGTCAGAGAAGATGACCGTGCCCGACCGGCCGACCCGGTCCAGGGCGCCGAACCCGACCAGGCCACTCCCGGTGCCGACGTCGAGCACGGTCTCACCCGGCTGGATCACGGCCCGGTTCAGCAGTTCGTCCCGCAGCGGGTACAGGTACGTGGTCAGCAGCTGGTCCCTCGCCGGGTCGCCACTGGCGCGGGCGTCCACCAGCCAGCGGCGCCAGCGATCGGCGGGTTCGGTCATCTGGGTCACCTCCAGGCGGCGGCGAGCGGGCAGGAACGCGGCGGCCGGGGTCTCGGGGTGGGGGCGGGCCGGTCCGGCCAGCGTGGGAGCGGCCAGCACGGTGACGGGCCGGGTTCGTGGAACGAGGGCGAAGGCGAGGGCTGGGGAAGCTGCCGCGGGCGCCGGGGAGGTTGGCGGGGCCGGGGCCGGGGCTGGGATTGGGGCTAGGGCTGGGGCCGGGGTGGTTCGCTGGCGGATGGCGACGCAGAGCAGGGCGGCCAGGAGGAGCACGCTGATCGGGACGGCCAGCGCGAACCGCATGGCGGTGATGAAGGCGGCGTGCGCGGCCAGCCGGTTCTGCAGGACGGCCAGCACCACGGCGCTGCCCAG
>DASXMW010000120.1:0-10693 GCA_036495425.1 Streptosporangiaceae bacterium
ACTCCGCTCCAGTGAAGGCCCGGACCGTGACGGCCGGGGCCGGCGGGGCGCCGGGGCCCGCGTGAGGCGGGCCCCCGGCTGAGCCAGCGCTGCCCGTGCCCGGCATGCTCAGCGCGGCCATGATCAACTTAAGCTAAGCGGCATTGTGTGGTGGCAGCAGTTTCCGCACACAAAGCCCGGGCCCAGAATGACGCATGAGGCCCGAGAAGCTATAACGCTTTTCCTCCCCGGCAGCTTCCGCCGCTCCGTCCGGGGGGCGACCACCCTGGACCCCAATGCCGCTTAGGCTAATTGGATCTTGGCGGGCAGTGACTGGCCGGGTTGCCGGCGGGGCCGGCGGGGCGGGACCGGGGTACCGCCCCGGGGCTGGGTTTCACTGGAGCGGAGTCAGTGATTATCACTGACTCCGCTCCAGTGAAGGCCCGGACCGTGACGGCCGGGGCCGGCGGGGCGCCGGGGCCCGCGTGAGGCCGGCCTCCGGCTGAGCCAGCGCTGCCCGTGCCCGGCATGCTCAGCGCGGCCATGATCAACTTAAGCTAAGCGGCATTGGGGTCCAGCGGTGTCGTCCCCCCGGACGGTGCCAGCTTCGCGATGACCTTTTCGGCGATCGTGTCGAGGGTGGCGACCTCTTCCTCGGTGAGGAGGTCGATCAGGTTCCGGCGGACCGAGGCGACGTGGGGCGGTGCCGCCTGGTGCAGAACGGCCCGGCCCTGCTCGGTCAGGCTGATGATCGCCCCGCGGCCGTCGTCGGCGGTGGGCTCCCGGTTGACCAGGCCGCGCTGTTCCATCCGGCCGACGTGGTGGGCCAGCCGACTGGTCGACCAGAGCAGCTGGGCGGCCAGGTCGCGGGCCCGCCAGCGGCTGCCGGGCTGCTCCGAGAGCGTGGAGAGCACGTCGTAGTCGGTCTCGGACAGCCCGGAGTCCCGGTTGAGGTCACGCGCGATCTGCAGGTCGAGCAAGGTGCGCATGCGCCGGTACCGGCGCCAGGCGCGCTCTTGCGGGCCGGTCAGCCAGCGAGTTGAAGGCACAGCGGCCAGCCTAGCCTGTTGCTGACATGTCAGTAACTCATTACGATTGCTGACATGTCAGCGAATGAAGAACTGATCTTCGGCCTGGGCGTGCCCACCTCGGCCGGACCAGGTACCGATCCGGTCGGCCTGGCCCAGGAGGCGGAGCGGCTCGGTTTCGACTTCGTCTCCGCCGCCGACCACCCGTGCGGCCACGACCCCAGCTACGAGACGGTGACGATGCTGACCTGGATCGCCGCCCGCACCAGCCGGATCAAGATCGCCAGCCGCGTGCTGGGCGTGCCGTTCCGCCGCCCGGCCATGGTGGCCAAGCTGGCGGCGTCACTGGAGCTGCTCTCGGGCGGCCGGTTCATTCTGGGGCTCGGGGCCGGCTACTCCGACGAGGAGATCGCCGCGGTCGGCGCTCCGGTGCTGTCCCCGGCCGGGAAGATCGACGCCCTGGCCGAGGCCATCCAGGTCATCCGGGGGGCCTGGACCTGCCCCGGCTACACGCAGCAGGGCCGCCAGCACAGCGTCTGGAACCTCGAAATGGAGCCCAGACCTGCCCAGCCCGTCCCGATCTGGCTGGGCACCTTCGGGCCCCGCGCGCTCGCGGTCACCGGTCGGCTGGCCGACGGCTGGATCCCCTCGCTGGGCTACCGCCCGGTCGAGGAGTTCGCCGCCATGCGCCACAGGATCGACGTGGCCGCCGAGGCGGCCGGCCGGCGTCCCGAGGACATCCGCAGCGTCCTCAACCTGGGTATCCGCCTCGACCCGGACGGCGCGCCGCGGCCCGACGTGGTCACCGGCTCGGCCCCGCAGGTGGTGCGCCAGCTGCGGGACCTGGCCGGCCGGTACCGCTTCACCGGCTTTAACTTCCTGGTCAGGCGTCCGGATGACCTGCCCCGCCTCGCCGAGGACGTCATACCTGAGCTGACGCGCTGATTCAGAGCAGTTCGGCGGCTGCCGTGGCGCTGGAGTCGGCGAGGAAGAGCTGACAGCGGACGGCCTCATCCTCCTCGTTGATAGCGTCGGCCGACTTGGCCAGGATGGCCAGGGAACGCAGGAAGCCCTGGTTGGGCTCGTGCTCCCACGGGACCGGGCCGTTGCCGCGCCAGCCGGCCCGGCGCAGCTGGTCCAGGCCGCGGTGGTAGCCGGTGCGCGCGTAGGCGTAGGCGGCGACCACCTCGCCCTGGCTGAACGCGCGCTCGGCCAGGGCGGCCCAGGCGGCCGACGAGCCCGGGAGCTCGGCCGCCACCTCGGCCGGGTCGGTACCGGCGCGGAGCAGCTCCGTGGCCGGGTCGGTGGGCAGGTGGGTGGGGGCCGGCCCGGCCCCCGCCAGCAGATCCTTGTGTTCCATCCGGTCCGTCCTCAGCTGAGCTTGGTGCCCGCGGACAGCAGGTCCTTGCAGGCGTGCACGACGCGGTCGGCCATGCCCTGCTCGGCCGCCTTGCCCCAGGACCGCGGGTCGTAGTCCTTCTTCCTGCCCACGTCGCCGTCCACCTTGAGCACGCCGTCGTACTTGCTGAACATGTGCCCGGCCACCGGCCGGGTGAAGGCGTACTGGGTGTCGGTGTCCACGTTCATCTTGACCACCCCGTAGGAGATGGCCTCCCGGATCTCCTCCAGCGCCGAGCCCGAGCCGCCGTGGAAGACCAGGTCGAACGGCTTCTCGCGCCCGTACTTGGCGCCCACCGCGTCCTGGATCTCCTTCAGCACCTCCGGCCGCAGCTTCACGTGCCCGGGCTTGTAGACACCGTGCACGTTGCCGAAGGTGGCGGCCAGGATGTACCGGCCCCGCTCGCCCAGGCCCAGCTTCTCGGCCACGGCCAGCGCGTCTTCCGGCGTGGTGTAGAGCTTCTCGTTCATCTCGCCGACCACGCCGTCTTCCTCGCCGCCGACCACGCCGATCTCCATCTCCATGATGATGTGGGCCTGGGCGCAGGCGTCGAGCAGTTCGGTGGCGATGTCGAGGTTCTCGTCCAGCGGCACGGCCGACCCGTCCCACATGTGTGACTGGAACAGCGGGTCCATCCCCCTGGCCACCCGCTCCTGGGAGATCTTGACCAGCGGGCGCATATAACCGTCGAGCTTGTCCTTGGGGCAGTGGTCGGTGTGCAGCGCGATGTTGACCGGGACCGTGGCCGCCACGACGCGAGCGAACTCGGCCAGCGAGCTGGCCCCGGTCACCATGTCCTTGACCGATCCGGACAGGTACTCGGCACCACCGGTGGAGATCTGGACGATGCCGTCGCTCTCGGCCTCGGCGAACCCGCGCAGCGCGGCGTTGAGGGTCTGGCTGGACGTGACGTTGATGGCCGGGTACGCGAAGCCCTGCTGCTTGGCCCGGTCCAGCATCTGGGCGTAGATCTCCGGAGTCGCGATAGGCATGGCGATAGCTCTCTCTCACTGTGCGTCGTGGGTTCCTAGTATTGCGAAGCCCCGGCCTGGTGTGTACCGAGGACGGCCCGGCCGGTCTCCCCGCGCGGCCCGCAGGGGTGGCCATCATGCGGTACAACTGGATGCCTATGGAGAGTTTCCTCACCTCGGCGGGTTACGGTGCGCTCATCCTGTTCGGCTTCCTGGAGGCGTGCTGCATCCCCATCTCCTCGGAGATCACCTTCGGTTTCGCCGGGGTGCTGGCTTTCCAGGGGCACCTGAACCTGGCCCTGGTCATCATCATCGGGTCGCTGGCCGAACTGGCCGGGTCGTTCAGCTCGTTCTCGGTGGGCCGCTGGGGTGGCCGGCCGCTGGTGGACAAGGTCGGCAAGTACGTGCTGATCACCCGCGGCGACGTGGACCGGGCCGAGCGCTTCCTGGTCGGGAAGGGCGCCTGGGCGGTCCCGGTCGGCCGCATGATCCCGGTCATCCGCGCGTTCACCTCGATCGTGGCCGGGCTGATCGAGATGCCCCCGTTGCGGTTCGTCCTGCTCAGCGCGATCGGCACGGTGATCTACGCGAGTGCGCTGTCGTCCATCGGCTACGCCCTGGGCAGTGCCTGGAGCAGCGTGGAGCACGGCCTCTCGGTCTTCGGGTACGTGATCGTGGCCGTGGTGGTGGTCGCGATCGTGGCCTTCGTGATCATCCGGCTGCGGGCCGTCCGCCGCGAGGGCCGCGAGGAGCGGGAGCGGGCCGCGGCGGGGCCGCCCGTCTCCGAAGGCGCGGACCGCGGCTACCGTGGCTGAATTCGCGAAGAAGGCACCCATCCGTCCGGTTCAGAGTTAATCTCGCCCCGTGGGCCGCCATAAGTCTGATCCGCACGGAACCGGCCGCTACTTCGCGGTCGGGAGCGGCATCGTCGTCCTCGTCATCCTCCTCGTGGTGGGAGGACTGGCCCTGTACGGCTCGCTCTGACCATTCGCGCCGGAGACCGTGTTCCGGGTGCTGCGTTACACGCCCAGGTCGGCCTGTTCGTAGGCGGCGCGGTAGGGCAGGCCGAGCTCGGTGACGTGGGCCCGGGCTCCCCGGTCGACCAGCACCGCGACCCCGGCCACCTCGGCCCCGGCCTCGCGCAGGGCCGTTACCGCGGTCAGCACCGAGTTGCCGGTGGTGGAGGTGTCCTCCACGGCCAGCACCCGCCGGCCCGCCACGTCCGGGCCCTCGATCCGCCGCTGCAGCCCGTGGGCCTTCTCGCCCTTGCGGACCACGAAGGCGTCCAGGGTGCGGCCGTCGGCCGCGGCCGCGTGCATCATGGCCGCCGCCACCGGGTCGGCCCCCATGGTCAAGCCACCCACGGCATCGAAGTCCAGATCTGACGTGGCCGCCAGCAGCACCCGGCCCGCCAGCGGCGCGTAGCGCCCGGCCAGCAGCACCCGGCGCAGGTCCACGTACCAGCGGGCCCGCTGGCCGGAGGAGAGCACGAAGTCGCCGTGGACCACGGCCACGGTCCGGATGGCGTTCAGCAGTTCGTCGCGGTCACCCACGGGCCGAATCCTAGCGGCGCCGTCCGCTGCGGGCCTCGTCCCCTCCGCGAGGCCCGCAGCGTCGGGCGGGCCGCCGGCACCGGGTCCCGTCCCCTCCACGGGGCGCCGGCGCCGGCGGCGTCAGTGGGCCAGCCCGTCCAGGAGGCGCTCGGCGTCCTCCGGCTGGGGCGGCAGCTTGAGCATGCGGACCTCGGTGCCGAGGGCCGCGCGGATCGCCCGCCGGAGACTGGTGAACCGGAACGTGAAGTCCTCGGTGGCCTGCACCAGCGCGATGGCCGGACCGGGCCGGTACAGCGCCAGCGTGTCCCCGCCCGGGAAGGCCGCCCGGAGGTCGTGGCCGACCAGGATGACCAGGGAGATCCGCCGCCACGGGTCCGGCCGCCGCGGCAGGTCGACCACGACCAGCCGGTGGGTGTCGGCGGGCTCGGAGCCCGGCCGGCCGGCGTCCCGGTACAGCTCGCGCAGCCGGGTCCGCAGGTAGGCGAGCGACACCAGGCCGGTGAGCGGGTCCTCGCAGGCGGCCCCGGACATCCGGGCCAGGCCCGCGTCGGCCCAGCCCTCGGCCACCGCGGTGATCACCTCGAGCGGCGGTGTGCCCTGGTCCAGCACCCGGAACAGGGCGCCGACGTCGGTCAGCGCCTCGCCGATGCCCACCCCGGCCTGAGCCCGGGCCCGGCCCAGCATGGTGCACGCCTGCCGCAGGCTGCCGTCCCGGCAGGCGGCCTGGGCTACCGCGTCCACCGCTGCCGTCCACCAGTCGTCCTCGGCCAGCCATCCGGCCGACAGGCTCTGCCGCCGCCACGCCGCCCGCAGCCGGCGCAGGTCTCCCGTTTCGTCGGCACGGTCCTGCCCCCCGTCCTGCGTGCTGGTGCGCCGTACGCCGCCGTCTGACCTCATGCCTTCGCCTCCGCCTGCCGGTTTCACTAGGGGAGACGGGCCAGGTGTTTCGGTATGACGCGGATTGCGCCGACTTTCTTTGTGACTCTATGAAATCACTCAGCGACTCTAAGTAATAAGGCAACCCGCCGTCGGGCGGACCGGTTCTTGCTGGGCCGGGGTGACGCCCGCTCGTGGATGGCGGCGGGGACGCGGAGTGGAGGGGCCCTGGGCCGGAAGGGGGCCACGCGGTGGCCGGGCACGGGGGGATCGGCCTATGACACCCTGGCCCTGCGCTGTCGCTCAAGTCGCTGTGGCCCGGTTCGTCCCGGCGGCCCCGGCTGCCTCAGCAGTCTCGCGGGGCGGCGGCGTCCGGACGGCAGGGAAAACGCCGAAAGGCAAACGTAAGAAGCCGATTTCACTACGCTAAGACCGGAGCAGGGGACGGCGCCTGTCCGTCATTGGCGGCGGCTCAAATCGCGAGGTTCCCGCGCCGAGGGAAGGACGGTTTTCCGTGGATCGTTGCGCGCTGTTCGTAGACGCGGGCTACATGCTCGCAGACGGCGCGATGGCCGTCCACGGGACTCGCCGGCGGGAGTCGGTCACCTGGGATTACGAGGGCCTGCTGGACCTGCTGGGCAACCTGGCCCGCGACCGGACCGGCCTGCCGCTGCTGCGCTGCTACTGGTACGAGGCCACGGTCGAGGGACGGCGGACCGCCGAGCACGACGGCCTGGCCGACATGCCCGGCATCAAGCTCCGCCTGGCCAAGCTGCGCCCCGGCCGCCGCGAGGGGGTCGACACCGAGATCCACCGCGACCTCACCGTGCTGGCCCGTAACCATGCGGTCAGCGACGTCGTGGTGGTGAGCGCCGAGGAGGACCTCGCGCAGGTCGTCTCCGACGTCCAGGACCTCGGGATGCGGGTGACCATCGTGCATGTCACGGTGGACGGCAACTGGACGATCTCCCGGTCGCTCCGCCAGGAGTGCGACGACATCATGGAGCTCACCAGCGCCCATCTGCGGCCCTTTGTCGAGCTCATTCCGGGCGCCGAGCCCGCCCGCGCGGACGAGCAGTACGCGGCCAGCACCCTGGTCCGGTCGGGCTCCAACGGCCACTCGGCCGGCGGGGCCAGCTTGTACCAGGCGCTGCCCGCGGGTACCAGCCACGCCGGGCCGCCGTCGATCTACACCGCGCCGGTGGTCGCCGAGTACCAGCGCCCCGCGCAGCAGATCGCCCCGCCGCCGCCGGAGGTGCCCGAGCCGCAGCCGCCGGTCCGGGAGGAGCCCCCCGCGCCCACCCCGCCCATGGTGTTCGGCCGGTCCGACGCCACGGCCGCCCCGCTCCGGGAAGAGCCGGCCCGGCCCGACCCGATCCGCGGCGAGACCCCGCGCACCGACCTGCGCGGCCGCAACGATCGCGGCCGCGCCGAGCCGGGGATCGCACCGATGCCGCCGGCCGGCCGGCCCGACCTGGCTGGCGCCCGCGGTGACCTGAACGCGGGACGCGGCGACTTCGGCCGCCCTGATCTGGGCCGCCCTGACCTGGGCCGGCCTGATCTGGGCCGCGGCGACCTGGCCGACAGCGAGAACGGGTCGCGCGGGACCCAGGGCGCCACCGGTGCCCCGGCCGCCCGGCAGGACCTGTACGGTGCGCCGGTCTCCATGCCGTTCCGCAACCCGCCGCCCGCCCCGCCCGCCGCTGACGACCCGGTCACCCGGAGCGACGTCGGCCGCGGCCGGCCGCTGGCGCAGAACGACCCGGCCACGCGCAATGACGTCGGCCCGGCGCCGTCGTCGCTGCCGGCCCGGGGCCGCCCGGCCCCGGCCGAGTACCCGGGCCGGGGCCGGGCGGCCGACGAGCCCTCGGGCTACGGCCCGGTCAGCCCCCAGGACCAGTACCGGAGCGAGACGCTCGACCCCGGCCGCGGGCCGTCCGCGGCGCAGCCCGGCCCGTTCCGCCGCCCCGCCGCCGCACCGCCCACGGCCCCCAGCGGGCCCGGCGGGGCCAACGGGCCGGTGCCCCCGGCCCCGCCTTCGCGTCCCGGCGCCCTCGGCCCCGGCCAGCTTCCGCAAGGCCCCCAGGGACCGCAGGGCGGCCAGCAGCCCGGCCCGCCCGCACCGCAGGCGTACGTGCCCGCGCAGAACGGGCCGTACAGCGGGCCGCAGCCCACCCCGCAGGGGCGGTCGTCGGCGGCGCCGGTCTCGCTGACCGACGCGGTGCAGTCCGCGCATGAGGAAGGCAAGGACTTCGGCGAGTCGGTGGCCCGCGAGGCGCCGGCGCTGTGGCTGGAGGCGGTGCTGGCCCGCAAGCCGCGGATGCCGTCCGACCTCGAGGCGCGGCTGCTGCAGGGATCGGCGCTGCCCATCGACTTCCTGCTCCACGACGAGGTCCGGCACGCGCTGCGGCGCGGCTTCTGGGACGCGCTGGAAAGTTCCCGGCGCTAAACCGCGCCGGTAGCCGGTACCGGAACCAGCACATTGAGAGAGCCCGCCGGGCGGGCTCGAACACGGACGGGACAACTGTGAGCAATCCAGGCCGCGGGGCGGTTTCGGCCGCAGGTAACGCAGCGGGTGCTACTGCTGGCGAAGGGTTGGATACTGGGCACCTGGGTACGTCCACGAACGTGGTTGTCTTGACTGATGACCTGTTCGACGAGATCGAATTCGACGCCGCGCGCACCGGTGATCACCGGCGGGCCGCGCTGCGGATGAACCATCTCGCCGCAACGGCCGAGCAGGCGGCAAGCATGTCCCGGGCAGAGGCGTACATGCGGGCCGGTGAGCAGTGGCTGCTCGCCGACGAGCCCGCGGTCGCCGTCGAACGGTTCGAGCAGGCCATGGCGGACGGCGGAGACACGTTCGCCGATCCGCGGGCGCCGCTGGCCCGGGCCCTGTTCGCCCTCGGGCGGCAGGACGAGGGCCGGGCGCTGATCAGCCAGCTCGACCAGGAAGGCGCCCAGGGCACCCGTGATCCGCGGACCTGCGACCTGGTGGCCGAGTTGCTCGCCGAACAGGGTGACATGGATGGTGCTCTGCACTGGGCTACAGCCGGCGCCGACGAATGCAAACGTCGCGGTGATCCCGCTGAGCTGCGCCTGCTGCTGAGCTTGCGGTACCGGATCCGCCATGACCTCGGCATGCCGGAAGACGATTACGACCGCATGCTCGACGAGCTGACTGCTGAGGCGCAGAAAAGCCAGCGCCTCCGGTCGGCGTCGAAGCCGACCGGAGGCACCGGGGATAACTGAGAGGTGGGCGGGCCCAGGCTCAGGCCATCGAGGCCAGCCCATTGAAGGTCAGCCCATTGAAGGTCAGCTCCGCGTGGCCACCTCGGCGGCGGTCCGGATGGTCAGCGCGTCCGCGCCTTCCGCCGTGTCCACCACCACGTGGTCGCCGTCAGCGATCTGACCCGAGAGCAGGGCCCGGGCCAGCTGGTCGCCGATGGCCGACTGCACCAGCCGGCGCAGCGGCCGTGCCCCGTACACCGGGTCGTAGCCGGTCATGGCCAGCCACTCCCGCGCCGCCGAGGTGACGGTCAGCGTGAGCCGGCGGTCACCCAGCCGCTTGGCCAGCCGCGCGACCTGCAGGTCGACGATCTGGCCGAGTTCGCTGGTGCCCAGAGCGTCGAAGACGATCACGTCGTCGAGCCGGTTCAGGAACTCGGGCTTGAACGTGTTCCGCACCACGTTCAGCACGGCCGCACGCTTGGCCGCCTCGTCGGTCAGCGCCGGATCGGCGATGAACTGCGACCCGAGGTTCGACGTGAGGATCAGGATCGTGTTGCGGAAGTCCACCGTCCGGCCCTGGCCGTCGGTGAGCCGTCCGTCGTCCAGCACCTGAAGCAGGATGTCGAACACCTCCGGGTGGGCCTTCTCCACCTCGTCCAGCAGGATCACCGCGTACGGTCGCCGCCGCACGGCCTCGGTGAGCTGGCCGCCCTCCTCGTAGCCGACGTAGCCGGGAGGCGCGCCGACCAGCCGGGCGACCGAGTGCTTCTCGCTGTACTCACTCATGTCGATCCGGGTCATGGCCCGCTCGTCGTCGAACAGGAACTCGGCCAGCGCCTTGGCCAGCTCGGTCTTGCCGACGCCGGTCGGACCCAGGAACAGGAACGAGCCGGTGGGGCGGTCCGGGTCAGCCACGCCGGCCCGGGCCCGGCGCACCGCGTCGGACACGGCCTGCACCGCGCTGGCCTGGCCCACGATCCGGCGGCCCAGCTCGTCCTCCATCCGGAGCAGCTTGCCGGTCTCGCCCTCGAGCAGCCGCCCGGCCGGGATGCCGGTCCACGACGCCACCACGTCGGCGACGTCGTCCGGGCCGACCTCCTCCTTGACCATCGGCGCCTCGGCCGGGACCGTGGTCCCGCCGGCGTCGGCCTGGCTGGCCGTGTTCTCGGCCGCGGTGGCCTGAGCCAGCTCGTGCTCCAGGGCCGGGATCTCGCCGTACATCAGCCGCGACGCGGCCTCGAAGTCGGCGTCCCGCTGAGCGCGCTCGGCCTGGCCCTTGAGGTCATCCAGCCGCTTCTTCAGCTCACCGACCCGGTTCAGGCCGGCCTTCTCCTGGTCCCAGCGCGCGGTCAGCGCGGTCAGCTGCTCCTGGCGGTCGGCCAGGTCGGCCCGCAGCCGCTCCAGCCGGTCCTTGCTGGCCGCGTCGGACTCCCGGGCCAGGGCCATCTCTTCCATCTTCATCCGGTCCACGGCCCGCTGCAGCTCGTCGATCTCTACCGGACGGGAGTCGATCTCCATCCGCAGCCGGGACCCGGCCTCGTCGATCAGGTCGATGGCCTTGTCGGGCAGGAACCGGGCGGTGATGTAGCGGTCGGACAGGGTGGCCGCCGCGACCAGCGCCGCGTCGGCGATCTGGACCTGGTGGTGCGCCTCGTA
>DASXMW010000121.1:0-24597 GCA_036495425.1 Streptosporangiaceae bacterium
GCCCGCAGCGAGGCGCAGAACGCGGGCCGGGCCTGGCGGCACATGGCACAGGTGCCGCAGGAGACCATGTTGTCCACCGCCACCAGGTCCCCGGGCGCCAGCCCGCTACCGGAGCTGTCGCCTGCGCCCGCCCCGGCCACATCCACCTCGCCGACCACCTCGTGCCCGGGCACCAGCGGGTAGACATGGCCGAACTCGCCGTGGTGCAGGTGCACGTCGGTGCCGCAGACCCCGGTGGCCCGGACCCGGAGCCGGACCTCGCCCGGACCCGGCTCCGGGTCGGGCAGGTCGGTCAGCTGCCAGTGCTCCGGCTCGGCGTAACGGACGGCCTTCACGGATTCCCCACCGGACCTTTCACGGGTTCCCGACCTGCACCCGGGTCTTGAGCCCGGCCCCGCGCCGGGCCGCTTCCAGGGCCGCCGCCGTCTCGGCCAGCGGCAGCGGCGAACCGTGCAGCCGGGCGGCCGGGATCGTGCCCGCCGCCAGCAGGGCCGCGGCCCGCCCGAACGTGTGCCGGACCGAGTTGACCCCCACGATGGTCAGCTCGCGGGCGACCACGTCGAACGGGGCGAACGGGAAGGTGGCGCCGGCCCCGCCGATGCCGAGCAGGGCCAGCCGGCCCGTCCGCCGCAGGTGGGCCAGGCCGGTGGCGACCGCGCCGGGGTGCCCGGTGCAGTCGGCCACCACGCCCCAGCCGCCGTCGTCGATCTCGCCGGCCGAGGCGGCGACGCGGCGGGCGCCGAACTCCGGGGCCACCGCGCGCCGGTCGGCCCGGGGGTCGACCACGTCGACGCTGGCCCCGGCCGCGGCGGCCAGCGCGGCCAGCATCAGGCCGATCGGCCCGCTCCCCAGCACCAGCAGGTCCTCGCCCAGCACCGGGCCGATCCGGTCCAGGCCGTGCAGCACACAGGACAGCGGCTCGACCAGGCTGGCCAGGTCCGCGCTCAGCCCGTCCGGCAGCGGCTGGCAGCGGGCCCCGTTGACCGCCACGTACTCGGCCAGCGCGCCGGGCGCGGTGGTGCCGAGGCCGCCGCCGTTCAGGCACATGTTGGTCCAGCCGGCCCGGCAGGTGGCGCAGGCGTCGCAGTAGTCCATCGGGTCGACCGCGACCCGCTGGCCGACCCGGACCGTGCGCACGGCCGGCCCGGCCTCGACCACCGTGCCCCAGAACTCGTGCCCGGGGATGACCGGGTAGTCGCGCACGGCCGCGTAGTCGCCGTCGTACACGTGCACGTCGGTGCCGCAGATGCCGCAGGTGCCGACCTCGACCACGACCTCGTGGTCGCGCGGGGCCGGATCGGGCACGTCTTCCACCGACAGGTGGCCCGGCCTGGCGATCAGCGCCGCCTTCACGGCCGGGCCCCCGGCCGCAGCGCGTGCAGCCCGGCCACGGCCTGGCGCGGGTCCGGCTCGCCGAACACCAGCGACCCCGGCACCACGCCGTCCGCGCCCGCCGCGGCCAGCCCCGGCACCGTGTGGGCCCGGATGCCGCCGTCCACGACCACCTCGGGCGCTGGCCCGCCGGACCGGGCCGCGACCAGCTCGGCCACCCGGCCCGCCGTCGACGGGTCCTGGTCGTAGCCCTTGACCCCGATCACCGTGCCCATCAGCAGCAGCCGGTCGATGCCGCCGAAGAACGGCACCGCGTAACTGACCGGCTCGTGCAGCTCCAGGCCGAGCGAGGACTGGCAGCCGTGGTCCCGGATCCGGGCCAGGGTGGCGGCCACGTCGGGACAGGGCCCGCTCTGCACGGTGATCATGTCCGCGCCGGCCTCGGCGAACCGGTCCACCCAGTAGTCGGGGTCGGTGGTGTTGAGGTGCACGTCCAGGACCGCGCCGGTGCGCCGGCGCAGCGCGGCCACGTGGGCCGGGCCGAACAGCAGGTCGCGGACGTCGTGCCCGTCGAACACATCCAGGTGAAAGCCGTCGGCCACGTCGCCCAGCAGATCCACGGCCGCGCCCAGGTTCAGCAGGTCGGCCGACCACAGCGAGACATAGGCCTTCATCGCGGTGCTTTCATCTGCGGGCCCTCACTTCTGGCGGCCGCCGGTGGCCGTCTTCACCGCCTCCCGGGCCAGCCGCTCCACGTCGTCGGCCCCCGGGGTCAGCGCGTCCAGCAGCACCGGGCTGTGCGGCACCGGCGTGAACGGGGCGCCGATCCGCAGCACCGGCCCGTCCAGCTCGCGGAACAGGCTCTCCTGCATGGCCGCGGCGATCTCGGCCCCGATCCCGCCGTGCCGGTAGTCCTCGGCCGCCACCACCAGGGTCCGGGTCTGGCGCACCGACTCCTCCACCGTGTCCAGGTCCAGCGGCATCAGCGTGCGCAGGTCGATCACCTCGGCCTCGATGCCGTCGGCGGCCAGCCGCTCGGCCGCGGCCAGCGACTTGGGCGCCATCACGCCGTAGGACACGATGGTGACGTCGCGGCCGGGCCGCCGGACCACGGCCTGCCCGAACGGCACCAGGTCGTCCGGGCCGCCCGCCTCGCCGCGGGCCCCGGTCTGCATCTTGTGCATGGCGAAGATGACCGGGTCCTCGCCCCGCATCGCCGACTTGATCAGCCCCTTGGCGTCATAGGGCGTGCTCGGGTAGGCCATCAGCAGACCCGGGACGTGGCAGAACCAGCTTTCGATGGGGTTGTTGTGCTGGGCACCGCCGCCCGCGAACCCGGTGGTGCCCCGGACGACCAGCGGCACCGGACGGCCCCACCAGTACCGGACCTTGGCCGCCTGGTTGACGATCTCGTCCATGGCCCCGAACGCGAAGTCGAGGAAGTTGAGGTCGACCACGGGCCGCAGGCCGTTCATGGCCGCGCCGACCCCGGCCGCCACCATGGCCGCCTCGGAGATGGGGGCGTTGCGCACCCGGTCCCGGCCGAACTGCGGGCCCAGGTTGGTCACCTGGGCCCAGTGCCCGCCCCGCTCATACAGGTCGGTGCCGAGCACGACGATGCTGTCGTCCCGGGCCATCTCTTCGGCCAGGCCGTCGCGGTAGGCCCGCGACAAGGTCGTCCGCTTGCTCGCCGGAGTGGTCACTGGGTTCCTCTCAGCTGCAGCGGGATGCCGGTCACGCCGTCGGCCACGGTGGCCGGGTCGGGCAGCGGGGACGACTCGGCGTACTCGACCGCGTCCTTGACCCGGGCGGTCGCCTGCGCGGCCAGCTCATGGAAGCCGGCCTCGTCCAGGTCGCCGGACTTCTCCAGGGCGCCCCGCATGCGGGCGATGGGGTCCCGGTTGGTCTGCCACCACTCCACCTCCTCGGTGGTGCGGTACTGGCCGCGTTCGCCGATGTCGTGGCCGAGGTGCCGGTAGGTCAGGGCCTCGATGAAGGTGGGGCCGCCGCCGTCGCGGGCCCGGGCGGCCGCCTCGGCCGCGGCCCGGTGCAGCGCGGCCACGTCCTGGCCGTCGACCTGGACCGCGGGCAGCCCGAAGCCGGACGCCCGGCTGGCCACCGACTCGCCGGCCATGGCCGCGTTGATCGGGGTCTCGACCGCGTAGCCGTTGTTCTCGCACACCACGATCAGCGGCAGCTTCCAGGCCGCGGCCAGGTTCACGAACTCCCAGACCCGGCCGGTGTTGGCCCCGCCGTCGCCGAAGAATCCGGCCGCGCAGTGCCCGTCGTGCCGGTAGCCCTGGGCGAACGAGGCCCCCAGCGCGATGCCGAGGCCGGCGCCGACGATCCCGTTGGACCCGTCGAACCCGGCCGAGAAGTCGGCCAGGTGCATGTGGCCGCCGCGGCCCTGGGCGCAGCCGGTGGCCTTGCCGTACAGCTCGGCCATGACCGAGCGCGGCTCCATGCCCTTGGCCAGGGCCACGTGGTGGCTGCGGTGCGAGGCCGCCGCCACGTCCTCGGGGCCGAGCACCGAGGTCACGCCGACCGCCACCGCCTCCTGGCCGGTGGCCGCGTGCATGCCGCCGGGGATCGCGCCCGACGTGGCCAGCGGCCCGGCCGTCGACTCGAACTCGCGGATGAGCAGCATCCGCGCCAGCCAGTCCCGGGCCTGGGCCGGGTCCAGTCCGGTCAGGTCGATCCCGGCGTCCTCGCCCTCGGCCGGGACCGTGTGCGCCTTCATTCGCCGGCCTCCACCCAGGTCAGGACCGCTCCGGTACCGACCTCGGCGTCGACGTCGAACAGGTGGGGGCCGAGGACTCCGGCCGCCGGGCTCTCCAGCGTCACCTCGGTCTTGGCGGTGTCGATGGACACGAGCGGATCCCCCTCATCGACCATTTCCCCGGGCTCGCGGAGCCAGGCGGTCACCACGCTCTCGGTGTCCGCCATGCCGTACGACGGCACCTTCAGCTCGACTCTGGACACGCAGGCTCTCCTTCATTCCCCAATGGTTCCGCCGGCGTTCAGCGCCAGGTTCCCGCCGTCGACGGGGAGCACCACACCGGTGATCATGCTGGCTGCGTCCGAGGCCAGAAAGGCCACGGCCGCCGCGACCTCGGACGGCTCCACCAGCCGCCCGAGCGGGATGCCGCGCAGGAAGGTGTCCAGCAGGTGTCCTTCTTCGCTGGGCCGCTGGCTCAGTGCCCGCAGGCCCTCGGTGGCGATCTGGCAGGGCGCGACGCTGTTGACCCGGATGCCGTGCCGGCCCCAGACCACGGCCAGCTCCCGGGTCAGCTGGTTCACCCCGGCCTTGGTGATCCCGTAGGAGAAGTTGCCCCGGCCCAGCGAGCTGACCCCGCCGATCGAGCTGACGTTGACGATCGATCCGGGCTGGCCCGAGTCGATCAGCCGCTGGGCCAGCGCCCGGGCGCAGTGGTAGTAGCCCTTGAGGTTGACCGCGAAGGTCAGGTCCCACTCGGCCTCGGTGATCCCGAGCGACGTGCCGCGCTTGTTGATGCCCGCGTTGTTGACCAGGATGTCCGGCCGCCCGAACGTGTCCTCGGCCCAGGCGAACACCTCGGCCACCTGCTCGGGGTCGGTCACGTCGCAGGCCCGGCCGGCCGCCGACCCGCCCGCGTCGTTGATCTTGGCCGCCACCGCCTCGGTGTCCGGCGCGGACAGGTCGAGCAGGCTGATCCGCGCGTGGGCGGCGGCGAAGACGTCACCCAGGGCCCGGCCCAGGCCGCCGGCCCCGCCGGTGATGACCACGTGCCGCCCGGTCAGTCCGGGCCGGGGCTCGGTCACGCGGACCGCCCCTCCGGGCCGGGGGCCGCGACCACCGGGTTGCGCAGGCAGCCGAGGCGCTCGATTTCGACCTCGACGATGTCGCCGTCCTTCAGGAACAGCGGCGGGTTCTGGGCGCCGCCGATGCCGCCCGGGGTCCCGGTGGCGATGATGTCCCCGGGCTCGAGCGTCATCACCGCGCTGAGCTGGCTGACCAGCGCGGCCACGGTGAACACCATGTTGGCCGTGCTGGAGTGCTGGACGGTGACCCCGTTGAGCCGGGTCTCGATCTCCAGGTTCTGCGGGTCCGGCACCTCGGCCGCGGTGACCAGGAACGGGCCCACCGGGGCGAAGGTGTCGAAGCTCTTGCCCAGCGACCACTGACTGGTCCAGTTCTGCACGTCGCGGGCGCTGACGTCGTTGACGGCCAGGTAGCCGCCCACGTAGGACAGGGCCTCGTCCTCGCCCACGTTCCGGGCCCGCCGCCCGATGACCACCCCGAGCTCGCCCTCGTAGTCCACCGAGTTGCTCTGCCCGGGCAGCACGATCGGGTCGTAGGGGCCGGTCAGCGCGCTGGGGAACTTGGCGAAGACCGTGGGCCGGGCCGGCAGTTCCTGGCCGGTCTCGGCCGCGTGGTCCCGGTAGTTGAGCCCGATGCCGATGATCTTCGACGGGGTGGGTACCGGCGCGGCCAGGCGGACCTGGTCGAGCTGAATGCGCGCCGTCTCCGGCGCGTTCTCGGCCAGCGCGGCCAGCCGCCCGGCCCGCTCCTCGGACAGCAGCGCGCCCAGGTCGGCCGGCAGCGGCGGCTCCGCGGCGGCCAGGTCGATCAGCACCCCCGCCCCGGACACCACGGCCGGCCGCCGGCCGCCCCCGCCGTTACCAGCGGTCTCGCTGGCGAGAAAACTACATAGCTGCATCAAGCGCCGCCTGTCACGGGATCGTCAACTGATTCTTGTCAACAATCAACTTTTGTACACCATGGCCTAGTTCGCCACAAGGGCGGCCCGGCCGGGTGCCGGGCTGGTGTCAGCCCTTGACCGCACCGGCGGTCAGACCGCGGACCACGTAGCGCTGGACGGCCATGTAGAAGATGACGGGAAGCAGCGAGAAGACGACCCCGGCCGCCTGGAGCTCGAAGATCGGGACGTCCTGCTGGCTGATGAAGGTGGCGATGCCGAGCCCGGCCGTGTACTGACTGCGGCTGGTGATCAGCGCCGACGCGAACAGGTAGTCGTTCCAGCTACCGAAGAACGCCACCACCGCCACGGCCACCAGGCCGGCCCGGGACAGCGGCAGCAGCAGCCGCCGCAGCACCCCCAGCTGGGTACAGCCGTCCACCAGGCCGGCGTCGAGCACCGACACCGGGACGCTGTCGAAGGAGGACTTCAGGATCCAGGAGCCCAGCGGGACGCTGAACGCGGCGTAGAGCACGGCCAGCATGGGCAGGTTGTTGGTCCACCCCATCGACCGGTAGAACTGCAGCTCCGGGACGATGATCATGGCGCCCGGCATCATCTGGGTGAACAGCAGCAGCAGCCCGAACAGCAGCTTGCCGTGCCATTCCAGCCGCCCCAGCAGGTAGGCCCCGAAGCACGACAGCACCAGGGTGATCGCCACCGCGATGATCGCGACGAACAGCGAATTGCCCAGCCAGCTCGCGATGGGCTGGTCCTGGAACAGCTTGGTGATGGCGCCGGTGTTGAAGCCGCGCGGGATCAGCGGCGGCGGGAACGACAGCGTCTTGCCTTCCGGCTGGAAGGTGGACAGGACCATCCAGTAGACCGGGAACAGCGCCACCAGGGCGACCACCAGGATTACCAGCCCGCGGACCACCGTTCCCGCCTGGCGCCGGCGGCTGCGCCGCCGCGGGGCGCCCGCGGGGACCGCCGGCGCCGGCTTGGTCAGCACGGCCATGTCGTCCTCCGCTCGCTCGGGCTGGCCGGGTCGCCGCCTCGTTTCGTAGTCATGATCTGCTCCGTACGACCCGGCGCTCGATGTACACGAACAGCGCGGTGCCGATGACCGACAGGAACAGCCCGACGACCGCGATCGCGCTGGCGTAGCTGTAATTGAAGAACTGGAATGCCTGGTTGTAGATTTCGATCGAAAGTGTGGTCGTGGCCTGGCCCGGCCCGCCGCCGGTGGTCAGGTAGATCAGTGAGAACTGCTGCAGGGAGAAGATGAAGGCCAGCACGGCCAGCAGGCAGAGGGTCGGCGTGATGCTGGGCAGCACCACCGACCGGAACCGGCGGACCGGGCCCGCGCCGTCCACCCGGGCCGCCTCCAGGAGCTCGTCGGGTACCGCCTGCAGCGCGGACAAGGTGATCAGGGCGTAGAACGGGAAGCCCTTCCACACCGTGATCACCACGATCGACGCGAAAGCCAGATGCGAGCTGGTGAAGAACGCGTTGTGGTGCCCCACCCCCGGCAGCCAGCCGGCCATCCGGTTGATGATGCCGAAGTTCGGGTCCGCCATCAGCAGGAAGGTCAGCACGACCGGGATGTCCGGCAGGGCCCAGGGGATGGCCAGGATGCCCCGCACGAACCCGCGGCCGCGGAAGCTCCAGTTGAGCAGCATCGCGATGAACAGGCCCACGATCAGCATGAGCACCACGACGACCGCGGTGAAGACCAGGGTGACCCGGACGACCTGCCAGAAGATCGGGTCGGCCACCATGCGGCTGTAGTTGCTGAACGTGAACGAGCCCGTGGAGCCGAGCTGCTGGCTCTTGAACGAGGTCAGGATGCCCTTGATGATCGGGTAGATCACGAAGACACCCTCGAAGGCCAGGATGGGCACGACCAGGAGGTAGGGCAGCCAGTTCCCGGAGAGCCGCAGCCGTGGCCCGGCGGCGGCGGTCCGGCGGAGCTGGCCGGGAGCGCGCTCCCGGCCAGCCTTCAGCACTTGCGTCACAGTGATATCCCTGCTGTCAGGCGCCGACCTGGGGGCCCAGCTCCTGTTGCGCCTGCTTCTGCGCCGAAGCCAGCGCGCTTTCCACCGATTGCCCGCCGGAGACGGCGCTGGCCATGGCCTTGATGATGATCTCCCCGATCTGGGAGTAGACGATGGTGTAGTCGCCGAGGATGTCGAACTCACCCACGTAGTTGGTGGCCAGGTAGCCGGACATCCACGGCGTGGTCTTCAGGTAGGTGTTGTACGCCGGCTCGTACTGCCCGAAGTTGCTGAAGGGGATGATCGGGTAGCCGTTGGCGGTGGTGACCGCGTACAGGTTCTTGGGCGTGATCATAAACTTGACCAGCTCCATGGCCGCGTCCTGGTTCTTGGAGCTCTTCAGCACGACCACCGGGTGCAGCCGGGCGATGGCCTTCTTGCCCGGCCAGGGCGGCGGGGCGCTGCGCAGGTTGGGGTAGAGCTTGGGCGCCAGCTGCTTCAGCGTGGTCAGCCCGGCCGCCACGTTGAGGTTCATGGCGATCCGGTCGGACTCCCACAGCTTGGTGATGGCGGCCTCGGAGCTGCCCTTCGGGCCGCCCTTGGTCAGCAGCTCCACCCAGTACTTCATCGAGTTGACCACCGGCTCGGACGTGAACTGGAGGGTCTTGCCCTTGGCCCAGGCGCCGCCGTAGGCCAGCGGGAAGTTCTGCAGCTGGTTCCACCAGTCGGCGCCGTCGGCCACGCTGTTGAGCAGGGCCACCCCGAACTGCTCGGGGCTGTGGGTCAGCGCCTGGGCGTTGGACAGCCACTCATCCAGCGTGGTCGGCGGCTGGTTGATGCCGGCCTTCTTGAGCAGTTGCTGGTCGTAGGTCAGGGCGAACGGCACGTCGATGACGCCCAGGCCCTCCAGGTCGCTGCCGTTCTTGAACTGCTCGTGGGCGGGGATCGGGGTGAGCTTGAGGTCGTTGGTGATGGACTGCAGCGGCACGCACATCTTGAACTTCGAGATCAGCGCCGAGGCCAGCTCGGGCGGGCACATGACCACGTCGGCGTTGATCGAGCCCGCCTCGGCCTGGGTGACCACGTTCTGGTCGTAGGTCGCGAACGGCCAGCCGACCCAGTTCACCTTGACGTTCGGGTGGGCTACCTCGAAGTCGCTGATGACCTTGAACCACGCGGCCTTCTCACCGACCTCGAACTGCTCCCAGGACATCAGGTTGAGCGTGATTTTACCGCTCGCGCCGCCGGACGAGCCGCTGCCGGACGAGCCGCTGCTGGGCGAGCCGCCGCTGCTGCCGCAGGCGGACAGGACCGAAGCGCCCGCGCCCGCGGCCGCGAGGCCGCCGGTGAGGTGGAAGAAACCGCGTCGGCTCAGCGGCTTGGGATCTGGCGCAGCGTTCGCGTCATTACGTGCGTTGCCATTCATCTCTTTCCTCTGTCCTGTGAGGGCGGCGGCGGGGTCGCCGGAAGTGAAACAGGTGCTGAACAGGAATTTTGCTTGAATTCGGCCGACGATCGCGAACGGGCGCGCGGTCCTCGGAGCGAAGAAAGCCAGGTCACATTGCTGGTTAAAACGGAACTATGATCGGTTCGCTGTCAACTGTCAACTATCTACGGATTGCAATTCGGCCGCTCAGCCGGCGAAGGTCAGGGCCGGGCGGCCCCGGATGCCGGGCTGCACGGCGAACAGCGCCCCCGAGTCCGGCTGGGCCCCGGTGTCGGCGCCGATCTGTGAGGTCGTGACGTACAGCGTGCCCAGGCCGGGACCGCCGAACGTGCACGCGGTCACCTGCGACACCGGCAGCTCGATGACCGCGTCCAGGGCGCCGGACGGCGCGTAGCGGTGCACGGCGCCGCCCTCCATCAGGGCCAGCCACACCCCGCCCTCGGCGTCCACGGTCAGGCCGTCCGGCCGTCCGGCGTCGTCCGGGACCCCGACCCACCGGCGCCGGCTGGCCAGGCCGGTGCCAGGGGAGTAGTCGAACACGTCGATGCTCTGCTGAGTGGTGTCGACGTAGTAGGCGGTGCCGCCGTCGGGGGAGAAGTCGAACCCGTTCGAGATCGTCACCTTGTCCATGACCGGGTGCACCGACCCGTCCGGATCGAGCCGGTAGAACGTGCCCGCCTGCGGGCTCTCGTCACTGGCCATGGAGCCGCAGTAGAAGTGCCCATCCGGGTCGCAGCCGCCTTCGTTGAGGCGGACCCCGGGTTTCAGCTCGACTTCGGCCACCGTGCGCAGCCGGCCCAGGTCCCCGTCGGTGACCACGAAGCGGTCCTTGAGGGCCAGCACCGCGCCGCCGGGCGCCCGCGGCCTGACCACCGCGGCCACCTCGCCGACGTGGGTCCGGGTCACCCCGCCGCCGGCGTCGAGGGCCATGACGTCGCCGGCCAGCATGTCGACCCAGCGCAGGCCGCCGCCACCGTCGCCCCAGTCATCAGCCCAGCACGGCCCCTCCCCGTGATAGCACTGCGTGCCCGGTATCAGCTCTGGCTCTGCCACGGTGTCCTCCTTTGGCTCCCGCGGACGTTCCCGGCCGGCTCGCCGTGAGCGCGGCTTGCTTGCTCAGCCACCTGGCTGGACGACCATCGACCCGTTGGTGACCGAGCCGGAGGCCAGGTACTGGATGGCGTCGCCGATGGTCCAGTGCGACAGCCGGTGCGCCGAGCGCTCGGACATCGAGGCGCTGTGCGGGGTCAGCAGCGTGTTCGGCGTGCTCAGCAGGGGAGAGTCCGCGGGCAGCGGCTCGGTCGCGAACACGTCCAGCCCGGCCCCGGCCAGGTGCCCGCTGTGCAGCAGCTCGGCCAGCGCGTCCTCGTCGATGATCCCGCCGCGGGCGGCGTTGATGACCATGGCGCCCGCGGGCAGCTGGCGCAGCTCGTCCCGGCCGATCAGGCCCCGGGTGGCCGGGATCAGCGGCAGGTGCAGGCTGATCACGTCGCTGCGGGCCAGCAGCTTGGGCAGGCTGGACACACGCTCGACCCGAGGCGGCAGGCTGACCGGGGCCGGGTCGTAGACCAGCACCTCCCGGACCAGCGGCCGGATCCGCTCGGCAAAGGCCTGGCCGATCCGGCCGCCGCCGACGATCCCGGCCGTGGCGTCGTCCAGAGCCCGGATCCGGCCCAGGTCCAGGGGCCCCTGCCAGCCGGCCCGCACGTAGGCGTCGGACGCTTTCAGTCGCCGTTCCAGGGCCAGCAGCAGGGCCAGCGCGTGCGTGGCCACCTCGGCCGCGCCGTAGGCGGGCTGGTTGAACACGGCGATACCGCGTCCCTCGGCCGTCTCCAGGTCGATGGTGTCCAGCCCCACCCCGGCCCGCCCGATCACCCGCACCGACGGTGCGAACGCCGCGATGATCCCGGTCGTCAGCCGCTGCAGCGTCACCACCACCGCGTCCGCCCCGGCCGTCGACTCCGGCACGGTGTCCGGTCCCGATAGGTCGATCCACCGGAGTTCGGCCTGCTCGCCGAAGTCCTTCTCCAGGCCGGCGTGGTCGCCGAACGCCGTGTCCGCCACCGCGATGACGGGCCCGCTCACGGGCGGCCGGGCCAGCGGCCGGTGCTGCTCTGCATGGAGCAGACGCTAAAGCCCCTGCTTGTAAACTGTCAACAATAACTTTCAAACCGTGATCATCGAACTTCGGTAACAGTTGCCGGCCTGGGACCTTCAGCCCTGACCGATTCCGCCAGAACCAACCGAAAATGAAGCAACCGGAGCCGCCGGCGACCCCTCCGTGGGCGGCTCCGGCCTTCCTTGCCGCTTCCGCTGAACGGGTTCTGCTCGCTTCCGCCGCATTTGCGGCCATCTTGTGCTACCGCCAATGGCCTCTCATATGTCAACCTGATCAAGGGAACCGACGGTGGCGTGTCGGTGCGGTGAGCCGAGGGGAGGGCGCCGTGAGCATCGGTGAAGTGCTGAGCGACGCTCGGTGCCGGTCGGGGCTCAGCATCGGCGAGGTCAGCCGTCAGACCGGGATCCGCGAGGAGATCGTCTGGGCCATCGAGCTGGACGACTTCGCCAAGTGCGGCGGCAACCTCTACGCCCGCGGTTACATCCGGTCCATCGCCGCCGCGGTCTTCGTCGACCCCGCGCCGCTGATCGCCGAGTTCGACACCACCCACCCCGCGCGGGAGCCAGCCGACGAGACGGCCCCGCGCGAGCGGCGCGGCAGCCGGGCCCAGTCCGGGCGGCCCGAGTCCGGGCTGCTGGCCCTGCCCGAGCCGAACGCGCCCGAAAACAAGCACCCGCTGACCCGGTCCCAGCGCTACCGCCGCCGGCACCGCCGGCGGGTCGTCCTCAGCACCGCCATGTGCCTGGTCGTGCTGGTCATCTTCGGGGGCGAGGCCTACCACTTCGCCCACGCCGGCTCGAACGCCTCGGAGAACGCCGCCCAGGCCGCGTTCAACCGGGCCACCACCAAACACCAGCCTTCGAAAAAAGCGAAACCCAGCCCGTCGCCGACCCACGCCAAACCGTCCCCGTCGGCCACCCCGGCCCCGGCCACCCCGGCCCCGGGGACCCTGGAGCCGGTCTCGGCCAAGGCCTACGGCCCGTGGGGAGTCACCGGCGACAACCCGGACGGGGCCAGCCAGGCCATCGACGCCAGCTCATCCACACCCTGGCAGACCGAGTCGTACACCTCGGCCAGCTTCGGCGGCCTGAAGACCGGCACCGGCCTGCTCATCGACTTCGGCAAGCCGGTCACCATCGTCTCCGCCGATCTCAACCTCGGCACTCCCGGCGCCTACGTCCAGCTGCGCGGGGCCAACAGCCCCAGCGCCAGCATCCTGAAGACCATCGGCGGCACCAAGGACGCGGGCGACACCACCACGATCCGCCCCCAGGAGATCCCGGTCCGCTACCTGCTGGTCTGGTTCACCAGCCTGCCCCAGACTTCCTCCGGCCTGTACCAGGGCAGCATCTACAACATCTCCTTCCAGGGTCACTCCTGACCTGCCCTTCCTGACGTACTGTGTCACCCGGGATGGTCTGGAGCGGAAGAAGAACAGGTTCAGTGCGACTGAGGGCGCGGATCGCCATGCTGGCCGTGGCGGCCATCGGCGTCGGCGCGGTCACGGCCTGCCAGGCCACGGCGACCGAGCAGATCTCGCGTCCGGCCGACAACCGGACCTCGGCCGCGGCGCCGAAAACCGGCGCCTCCGCCGGCACGCCCAGCGCCTCCGCCGGCACGCCCAGCGCCCAGCGCCCCTCGCCGCTGCACTCCGTCGTCAGCCCGGCGATCCAGGTGGCCGGGACGCCGCGCGGCATCAAGGCCAAGGGCGCAGTGCTGGCCGACGCCAGCACCGGCCAGGTGCTGTGGGAGCGCGCGGCCGACACCGAGCGGCCGATGGCCAGCATCACCAAGGTCATGACCGCGCTGCTGGTGCTGCAGTCCGGCCACCTGAACTGGCGGGTCAAGATCCCGAAGGCGGCGCAAACCTACGCCTGGCATTACGGCGGCGAGAGCGCGGGCCTGCGTCCGGGCGACGTGCTCACCGTTCAGCAGTTGCTGGCGGCGATGCTGCTGCCTTCGGGCGCGGACGCCGCCTACACCCTCGCGCGGCTGTTCGGACCGGGAATGCCCGCCTTCATTTCGAAAATGAACGCCACCGCCGCCCGGCTGGGCATGATGCGGACGCATTTCACGTCCCCGGACGGGCTGCCCTACCCGACCGAGACCTCGACCTACTCCACCCCGTCCGACCTGGTCACCCTGGGCCTGGCTGCGATGAAGTACCCGGCCTTCCGCTCGATCGTGGACCAGCGGTTCGTCCAGCTGAAGCTGGGCACCGGCCACCACCAGCACCAGTACTGGTGGGACAACACCGACCACCTGATCGGCTCGTACCACGGTGCGCTCGGGATCAAGGACGGCTACACCGACGATGCCGGGCACTGCCTGTTGTTCGAAGCGACCCGGAACGGGCGCACGCTGATCGGGGCCGTGCTCGGTGATCCCGCCAGCGGCCCGGCCGCGGGCGCCCAGGACGCCGCCCGGGTCCTCAACTGGGGCTTCAGCCTCCGGCGCGCAGGCTGACCGGCCCCCCCCATCCACCTGCGCGGCCCCTGCACGCGCAGCTGGACGAATCGCCGCTAGATGCCGGAGCAACCCCCTCCTGCTGCTCCGGCACCTAGCGGGAGTCTCACTCGGTCATGCCGTCACCTCGGCGATCACCTGCTGGGCGGTGAGCTCGTACCCGTGGGAGCCGCGGACGTGCTCCTGGATGGCCGCCACCAGCTGGCCGAACTGGTCGTCGCGGGCGACCCGGAACTCCACCCCGCACGGGCAGCGGCCGACGTGCCCGGCCACGGCCCGCCCGGTGAACGCGACGTCGATCACGACGTAGGGCTCGTCGCCCTCCACCCAGGCGTCGTGCCCGGCCGAGACCACGTGGGCGTCACCGGGGCCGAAGTCGTATTCGCGGCCGTCGTCCATGCTGGTGTGGCACCGGCCCGAGATGACGTACCCGGTGTGGAACGTCTGGCAGGCGTCGGTGCCGACGATCGGCTTGACGTGGGTCGACCACTTCCAGCCGGGCTGGTACACGGTGCGGGCGATGGTGACGCCGGGCAGGTTGACCACGTCGAGCGAGGCGTGTTCGGACGCGTGCCGCTCGTCGGGCGTCTCGACGTTCCTGACCGCCACGATCTGCTTCCTCGTTTCGAGCATGTGGTGCCTCCCCCTGACCTCGCTGGCGCAGTCAGCGTGCCAGCCCGCCCGCGGCCGGCACATCGGGAAGAACACGTAACTCCGGCCGGGACTACGTAGTTCCGGCAGGCCAGGGCCGCCGCCGGGCGGGCCCCCGACCGCCGCCGGGCCCCCGCAATGGCACAGTTCCCGCTGCGGCTTCGGTGACAGCTGATGCTTTATGTCTTTTCTGTTCACCGCAGCGGTGCGAGACTCAGAACGTCAGCAGGCGGGTTTGACCGGCTGTGGACAGGATGCGGCCGGCCCGTCTCCGACCCTGGTAAGGAGGACGGGCAATGTTGCGTAGTCCCCTGCGACGTCTCAGTGCTGCACAAATTGTCTCAGGAGCCGCCGCGCTGGCCGCCGCGGCGGCGCTGGCCGTGCCGGCCGCCCTGGCCGGACCGGCCAGCACCAGCACCAGCTCCGGCGGCCGGGCGGCCTTCGCCGCGGCCCAGCAGCCGAATGATCATCTGTCCGCGGCGACCAGGCAGCGGCTGGCGTCCATCGACACCCAGGTCAGCTCGCTGATCGGCAAGATGACGGTGGCGGAGAAGATCGGGCAGCTGGAAATGGCCGGGCCCTCCGGCGCCAACGGCACGCCCGGCCAGGCCCTGCTCGACGGGGTCAAGAGCGGGGAAGTCGGGTCGGTCCTGGACCTGACCGGCGTGGCCAACATCAACCAGGTCCAGCAGGCCGCCCTGCAGTCGCGGCTGCACATCCCGGTGATCTTCGGGCTGGACGTGATCCACGGCTACAAGACGATCTTCCCGGTGCCCCTGGCCGAGGCCAGCAGCTGGGACCCGGCCGCGATCGCCAGCGACGAGTCGATCTCGGCCAGCGAGGCGACCGCGGACGGGATCAAGTGGACCTTCAACCCGATGGTGGACGTCAGCCGCGACCCGCGCTGGGGCCGGGTGGTCGAAGGCGCGGGGGAGGACCCCTACCTCGGATCGGCCATCGCCGCGGCCAAGGTGCGCGGCTACCAGGGCAGCGACTTCAGCGCGGCCAGCAAGATGGCCGCGACCGTGAAGCACTTCGGCGCCTACGGCGCGGTCGTGGCCGGCCGCGAGTACAACACCACCGACATGTCGGAGTCGCAGCTCCGCAACGTCTACCTGCCGCCCTACCAGGCCGCCGTCAACGCCGGCGCGGCCACGGTGATGAGCGCGTTCACCTCGCTCGACGGGGTGCCCGACACCGCCAACAGCTACCTGCTCAAGACCATCCTGCGTAACGAGTGGCACTTCGGCGGCACGGTCATCAGCGACTACCAGGCGGTCCAGGAACTGGAAGCCTTCGGCTACGCCACCAGCGGGGCCGACGCCGCCCGGCTGGCCATCACCGCCGGGGTGGACATCGAGATGGGCGTCCAGGTGCCCAGCCAGTACTCCACCTACACCCTGTACCTGCCTCAGCTGGTGAAGTCGGGCCAGGTCAGCATGGCCACCCTCAACAACGACGTGCGGCACGTGCTGACGCTGAAGTACCTGGCGGGCATGTTCGCCCACCCGCTCACCGACCCCAGCCGGGTCAAGACCGCCGAGCTGACCCCGGCCAACCTGGCCGCGGCCCGCACCATGGCCGCCCGGTCGATGGTGCTGCTGAACAACCAGGACCACGCGCTGCCGCTCAGCACCAGCGTCCCGTCGGTCGCGGTGGTCGGCCCGCTCGCCGACGACCCGTCCGACCAGCTCGGCCCGGACGTGCCCATCGGCTATACGGCCTCGGACCAGGCCTCGGTGGTGCCGGTGCTGGCCGGCATCAAGGCCGCGCTGCCCAAGGCGACCGTCACCTACGCGCAGGGATGCGACACGGCCTGCACGTCGACCTCGGGGTTCGCGGCGGCGGTGAGCGCGGCCCAGGCCTCGGCCGTGACCGTGATCGTGGCCGGGGAGCCCGCCGCTGACAGCGGGGAGGCATCGTCGCGCAGCGACATCAGCCTGCCCGGGCAGCAGACCGCGCTCATCCAGGCCGTCGCCGCCACCGGCAAGCCCTACGTGGTGGTGCTGATGAACGGCCGCCCGCTCACGCTCGGCTGGACCGCCGAGAACGCGCCCGCCCTGCTCGAGTCCTGGTTCCCCGGCACCGAGGGCGGCAACGCCGTGGCCGACGTGCTGTTCGGCAAGGTCGACCCGGGCGGCAAGCTGCCCATGACCTTCCCGCGCAACGTCGGGCAGATCCCGATCTCCTACAACGAGCTGCCCACCGGCCGCCCGGCCGATCCGTCCAACAAGTACACGTCGCAGTACCTCGACGTGCCCAACACGCCCCAGTACGCCTTCGGGTACGGGCTGTCCTACACCAGCTTCAAGCTGTCCAACCTGCACCTGTCGGCCAGCAGCCTGCCGGCGTCCGGCACGCTCACCGTCAGCGCCGACCTGACCAACACCGGATCGGTGGCCGGCGATGACGTGGCCCAGCTCTACACCCACCAGGACGGGACCACGATCCTGCAGCCGGTCCGGCGGCTGAACGGATTCCAGCGGATCACGCTGGCCCCCGGCCAGACCAGGACCGTCACCTTCAAGCTGGGCCGGAGCAACATCGGCTTCTACAACAACGCCGGCCAGTTCGAGATCGACCCCGGTCCGGTCAGCGTCTACCTCGGCGACAGCTCGACCGGCGGCCTCACCGGCCAGTTCACGGTCAGGGGCTGACCGGTGAAGGTCGCGACCTCCCGAACCCGCTGGGCGGCGGCGCTGGCCCTGGTGCTGGCGCTGCCGCTGGCGGCGGTCCTGCTGTCACCTACTCGGGCGCCCGCGTCGGCGGCCGCCCCCCGGGGCGCGGCCGCCGTCACCGCCGCGGTCGGCACCTACCGGGGCCTGACCGCCACCCAGCGGTCCGCCCTGCTCGGCATCGCCCGCACCACCTGGAAGTTCTACGCGGCCGACGTGGACCCCGGGACCCATCTGCCGCTCGACAACCTGACCTACGCGGGCGGCTCGGCCGCGCCCACCAGCTACGGCCGGTACACCTCGGCCGCCAACATCGGCGTCTACCTGTGGGCGGTGGTGGCCGCCAGGGACCTCGGGCTCATCAGCGGGCCCCGGGCCCGTGACCTGGCCGAAGCCACCCTCACCGAGGTCCAGCACCTGAAGCGCTTCGACGGGTTCCTGTACCAGTGGTACGACACCACGACCGGCGACACGATCAGGAATCCCGGCGACATCGACTGCGCCACCGAAACCGTCCCCACCTTCGACAACTGCTCGTTCGTCTCCAACGTGGACAACGGCTGGTACGCCTCGGGCCTGATCGTCGTGCGCGAGGCCATCCCCGCCCTGCGCCCGCTGGCCGACCGCCTGATCGCGCCGATGAACTTCGGCATCTTCTACGACAACGGGCCCGAGACCCACTGCAACACCAACCCCGCGGTCCCCGGCAACCAGCCGACCGGGCAGATGTACGGCGGCTACTACGCGGGGTTCCCGCCCGGCCAGGGCGACAACGCCACGCACTACTACCACAACGGCGCCCTCTACAGTGATCCCCGGATCTCGGCCTACATCGGGATGGGCCTGCACCAGATGCCGGGCAACGTCTGGTGGCGCAGCTGGCGGGAGCTTCCGCCGCCCGCCCCGTTCCCGGACTGCCAGGCCACCGACCCCGACTTCTCCTGGCAGGGGCAGTGGCCGATGGGCGGGCAGTGGCAGACCTACACCGACCCCCAGTCCGGCCAGCGGTTCCCGGTCTGGGAGGGCCACTACACCTACCCCGGCTCGGACCTGACCTTCATCCCCACCTACTCGGGCGGGATGTTCGAGGGCCTGATGGCCAACGAGGTCGTACCCGAGACCAGCTGGGGCCCGCACAGCTTCGGGCTCGCGGACACCAGGACCGTCCAGGTGCAGCAGAAGTACGCCACCGAGCAGCTCCACTACCCGGTGTGGGGCATGTCGCCGTCCAGCACGGCCGACGACACCGGCGGCTACGGCGGCTACGGCGTGGAGGGCCTGACCTTCCCGTACTACGGCACCGGCGCCACCGCCGCCCACCCCAACCTGGGCCTGTCCCAGTGCCACGGCTGCGCCACCGAGGACGTGGTCACGCCGCACGCGTCGTTCATCGCCCTGGACGTCGCGCCGCAGCAGGCCTACGCCAACATCCAGGCGCTGCGCACGCGCTATCCCGGCCTGTACGGCGCGAACGGGTTCTTCGACGCCGTGAACCCGGTCACCGGCGCCGTCGGCCACCGCGACCTGGTCCTCGACCAGTCGATGATCATGGCCGCCGTGGACAACGCCCTCAACAACCGGGCCATCCAGCGCGACTTCGCCCACGACCCGGTGTCCTGGGCCGCCCGCACCTACCTGTCCCTGGAACACATGTCGATCTAGCCCCGGCCCTCAATTTTCATCGAAGGTCTGGTCCCCAGGTCCCGCTCGCGCTCGGCCCCCACGGGACCGGCTCCCCGCCGGTCCCGTGGGGCTGGCGGTCCCGCGGGGCTGGCGGTCGCGGCCGGCTAGGTGATGCCCTGGCCGAAGCCGGGTGCGGCCGCCATCAGGCCGATCCGGGTCCGCACGCCCATCTTCCGCATCAGGCTTTCCACGTGTTTTTCGACCGTGCGCGGGGACAGGTTCAGCCGCGCGGCGATCTCCTTGTTGGCCAGCCCCTCGATGACCCGGCGGAGCACGTCCGCCTCGCGGGCGGTGACCCCGGCCCCGGCCCAGGGATTGGGCTGTGACTCCTTGAGCAGCTCGCGGCAGCGTTCGGCCAGCTGGGGCAGGCCGCGGTGGTCGAAGCCGGCCACCCCTTCGGCCAGCCAGCGGACCGGGTCACCCCAGCCGGCCGCCAGGGCGGCCGGGGCCGCGCAGAACCGGGCCAGCTCGGCCCAGCCCGCGCAGTTGGTGAAGCCGGCGTCGCTGACTGCGGCCTGCTCGGTGGCTTCCTGCCGCTGGCCGTCCCGCCCGGCCAGGATGGCTTCCGCGTAGGCGATCAGGCTCCGGTTCATCCGGATGGCGTCGACGCCCAGCTGCCGCGCCTCCTTGACCGCCCGCGCCGCCCGGCTGTCCCGCAGCGCGGCCAGCAGCAGCGGCCACAGCGCCCGCAGTCCGGCCGGTTCGGTGTGCGGGAGCCGGGCCAGGATCTCCATGCCCCGGCTGAAGGGGTCCACGGCCGCCGCGCTGTCGCCCCCGAGGAGCCGCACCGCGCCCCGGGCCGCCCAGCAGATGCCTTCGACCACCCGGTCGTCCGGATCGGCCGCGACGGCCTGGGCGGCGTAATCCTCCATGGCCTCGGCGTCGGCCCGCATGCTGGCGCTGCCGGCCAGCACGGTCAGCGCCTTGGCCCGGATCTGGTGCAGGCCGAGCCGCTGGGCCAGGGCCACGGCGTCCCGGGCGTGCCCGTCACACGTGTCCAGTTCCCAGCGGCAGGTGAAGGCCGCGGCCAGCTGGAGATCGAGGACGGCCAGCGTGATCAGGGCCCCCATGTCCTCGGCGGCCTGGCGGGCCTCGGACAGCCGCTCGGTCCCGGCATGGTCGAACATGTCGATGGTGCCGAGCTCGTGCAGGGCCCGCAGCCGCCACAACGGCAGGCCTGCGGTCTCCGCCGTGACCAGCGCGCGCTCGAACGCGGCCCGGGCCGTGCCGAGATCGCGGAGCCGGTGACCGCGGCCTATCAGCTCGAGGGCGTGGCAGCGGATCTCGGCGGCGACCCCCTCGGCGGCCAGCACCTTCTCGGCCAGCAGCCGGGCCTCATCCAGCTCGCCGCCCGCGAAGGTGACCTCGGCGTCGAGGACCCCCATGCGGGCCGCGGTGTCGGCCGACGGCCCGTTCCCGGCCAGGTCCCGGGCCGCGCTGAGGTGGTGCCGGGCCATCTGCCACCGTGACGCGGCCACCGCGGCCTGGCTGAGCCGGAGGTGAACCTCGGTCCGCAGGTCGGTGGTGTCGTTCCCGAGCCGGGTGATGAGCTGGCCGCCCGCCGCCGCGGCCTCCTCGACCCGGCCGGCCAGGGCCAGCGCCTCGATCAGCCGAAGTTCCGCCTGGTCCCGCTCGGAGGTGCCTTCGAGCAGGTCAGCGGCCCGGCGCAACGTGCCGATGGCGGTGGCCAGTGCCCCCCAGGTCAGCGCCAGGCGGCCGGACTCGCCCAGCAGCAGGCCGGCCCGGCGGCGGTTCCCGGCCCGGCTGGCCAGCTCGGCGGCCAGCTCACGCAGGTCGCCGTCCAGGCGGGGGTGCGCGCTGTCGAGCGCGCGCAGCGCCGCCGCGGCCAGGACTCGCTGGCGGGGCGGCAGCATGGTGTCGAGCACGGCGTCGCGGGTCAGCGCGTGCCGGAACCAGAACGCCTCGTCATCCGCGCTGACCAGCAGCTGCTCGACCGCCAGCTCGAGCGTCTCCGCCACCAGGGCCGCGTCCTGGCCGGTCACGGCGGGCAGCAGTTCCCAGTCGAAGTGACGGCCGAGGATGGCGGCGGCCTCGATGACCGATCGCTGGGGGCCGCCGAACCCGGCCAGGCGCTCGCGGATCGTCCCCGCGAACGACTCCGGCAGCCCGGGCGAGACCAGCAGGTCTTCCACCAGCAGCGGCACGCCCTCGGCCGAGGTCTGCACCCGCCGCAGCAGCTCGGGGGCCGCTTCCGGCATGCAGGCCTGGGCCATGCGCAGCATGTCGTCGTCGCTGAGCCGGTCCAGGGCCAGGTGCAGGACACCGGGCCGGCCGCGCTGCCGCCGGGCCACCTCCAGCGCGGCCGACGGCCGGTCCACGCGCAGGGTGAGCACGCACAGCAGCGACTCGCCGTCGAGGTGCTCGCCGAGGTACTCCAGCAGGGCCACGGTGTCCGGGTCGGCCCAGTGCAGGTCTTCCAGCAGCAGCACCAGGCCCTGCGGGGCCAGCCGCCGGAGCAGCTGGATCAGGGCCTCGCCGCGGATCGCGGGCGAGATCTCCCCGCTGGCCGGGGCCGGGCCCGCCATGCCCGGCAGCAGCGCGCTGAGCGCGGGCCGCCACGGCTCCATCGTGGTGTCCGCGGGAATGGCCTGGTCCCGTAGCAGCTGCATGAGCGCGTCGGTCAGCGGCCGGTAGGGCGCGGTCGCGGACTGGGGCACGGCCCGGCCGGTCACGACCCGGACGCCGCGGGCGCGGGCCCGGCTGGCCGTCTCCAGCGCTAGCCGCGACTTGCCGATCCCCGGCTCCCCGGTGATCACCACGCAGCCGCCATGGCCTGCCATGGCGGCCGCCAGCGCCGCGTCGACGGCCGCCAGTTCGGTGTCCCGGCCGATCATGACCGGGCACAAAACCTGCGCCATCGGGCTATTCTGTCAGTTCTTCCGGCAATTGCTTCATCACACCGCCACCAGCAGCATCCGGCCCGCGAGCTCGGTCGTCTTGGTCAGGCTGTCCAGGAACAGGTCGCGCGCGAGCCGGTCCTGGCCCACCACCCACAGCAGCTGGGCGTTGGTCCAGGCCAGGTCGCGGGCGCAGTTGATCCCCCAGTTGCAGACGAAGTTCGCCACCGCACCCAGCCGCTGGTCAGCGTCCCGCTCACACTTGTCTTCGAACGACCGCCGGATCGCCTCCTCGGCCGCGTCGAGCAACTCGTCGACCTTCTCGTAGTCGGCGTGATGCGGATCCGCGTCCGGCGCGGTGGCCAGGTCGCGGCAGGTCTCGACCATGGCGATCGGCAGGTCGTGGTTGATGTGCGCGTTCATCCCGGCCAGCGCGAACTGGATCTCCTCGATCCCCGGGACGGCCCGCCGCTCGAACAGCGGCCGCCACGCCCCCGGCACCGCCTCCAGGTCGCCGGACCGGTCCACCGCGTCGAAGTACAGGTTCGCGAAGTTGACGTCCAGCCGGGTCATGAACGTCCGGTCCTGGTAAAAGCCGTTGTCGAGGTCGGCGTTGACCTTGCTCGTCACGTCCAGGTACATCCGGTTGAAGCACGCCACCCCGTCGGTCCCGGGCAGCGCCGACTCAATGTCCTGCATGCGCTTGATCGCCTCATCCACCGTCGTCACCGGCGCGGGCGGAACAGGCGAGACCACCGACATGCCAGTCACTATACGAATGGACACCAGACCAGGGAGGCTCATGTGAGACATCCCGGCCCCTTCATCCCCGGCTTTCCCTTTTGTATCGAAGGTCTGCTCCCCGGGTCCCCGCCCCCGTGACGGCTCCGGGTTCCAGGAGGTTTTCAGCTCAGAGGTATGCAGATCGGCGGCTGTCGGAGTTAAAGGGTTGTGAGTAACGAGCAGACGGAGTTCGCGGAGTTCTTCCGGGCCAGCTGGGAGCCCTGCCTGCGGGCCGTGGTCGCTGTCGTCGGCAGCGCCCAGCTGGCCGAAGACCAGGTGGCGGAAGCGTTTGCCAGAGCCTGGGTGTCGTGGCGGAAGGTCCGGCGTCATCCAGCTCCCCAGGCATGGGTGGTGCGCACCGCGCTTAACAGCGGGGCGTCGTGGTGGCGGCGCCGCCGCCGCGAACTGCCCCTGGCTGACCACGACGTGACCGCTCCCGGCGACCTTGGCGGTGGCCTTGATGCCACCGTCCTCACCGCGATATGGCGGCTGACTCCCCGGCAGCGTGAGGTGATCGCGCTGCGGATCTTCCTTGATCTGGACACCGCCACCATCGCCAGCCAGCTGGGGATCGAGGCGGGAACGGTCCGGATGCACCTGTCCCGCGGCATAGCGGCCCTGCGCCACGAGCTCACCCCGACCAAGACCATGGAGGCCGAATAATGAACGTCCACGATGAAATGAGCGACAACGAGGTGCTCCGGGCCGCGGCCCAGTCCCTGTCCGCCATACCCGTGGCCAGCCCCCCGGATGTGGAGACGATCACGGCCAGAGGCCGCGCCCGCCGAGCCCGCCGGCTCTCCACAGTCGCGGGCCTGTCAGTGGCCGGCGTGGCCGCCGCTACCGCAATGGCCCTCGGTGTGGGTGGCGCGTTGAGCTCGGCCCCGAAGCTCGGCACGATCCGAACCGCGGCGTTCACCCTCAGCCACAACCAGAACGGCACCGACACGCTGACCCTCCGCCCGGGCGAGCTGTTTGACCCCGCCCAGCTGCAAAGCGCCCTGGCCCAATACGGCATCCGGGCGAAGGTCACCTCCGGCCGCTACTGCACCTCAGATCCCGAGCCGGCTGGCTTCTCACAGGTCGTGTCCCTGCCTGGGCCAGGTACCCGGCCGGAGGGATCAGGTGAGCAACCGACCATCACGATCGACCCCTCCGCCATGCCAGACGGCACGGAACTCAGCTTCGGCAACTTCCAGATCACCACGGGCGAGTTCGCGGGCGAGCTGCAGGCAGACATGGACCTCATCGACACCGGCTCCTATACCTGCACCAGCACCGCACCCACTCTCGGACCCGACACCCCGGGCTTCGGGGCGCTCTACGGCGGCCACAGCAAGACGGGCCACTCCGCCCAGCTTGCGCCGCGGTCCAGCTAGCCGCGGGACGTCCGCCTATGCGATCCCCGCCTCCCGCGCCGCCCGCGAGTAGATCGGCTCCGCCCCGTCCTCCATCCACAGCTGCTCGGCCAGTTCCCGGACGGGGACGACCTTGCGGAACGGAATCTCGAACTCCGGTGCCCACGGCCGCAGCCTGACCTCCGCCCGCCAGATCGACCGCACCAGCACCCGCCCCGCTTCGGCCCCGCTGAGACACCGCGACTTCACAAACCCCAGCAACCGCGCCTCAGCCACGGTCGCGCACGCCTCTTCCAGCACCTCCCGCCGGAGCGTGTCCTCCCACGACTCACCGGCCTCGGGGCGCCCACCCGGCCACCCCCAGCGGGCCCCGTCCGTGCTGATGAGCACCACCTCGCCGCCGGCCGCCACGCAGAAGGCATTCGCCCCGTGCGGTAGCCCCGGTGGCACCGCACCCGGCGGATGCCAGGCCATCCTCCAGTCACCCCCGTTGCTGGGGACCGCCGTCTCCTCGAAGTCGGCCGCCGTCCGGCCGAGCGTGGTGATGTC
>DASXMW010000122.1:0-15104 GCA_036495425.1 Streptosporangiaceae bacterium
CACGATCCCGCTCCAGCTGTTCGCCTACCACACGGCCGCGAAGCTGGGCCGCGACATCGACAAGCCCCGCAACCTGGCCAAGAGCGTCACCGTCGAATAAGGAGAGGCGGCGGATCCGGTGCCCCAGGTCAGCTCGGGCCCGGGCCGCTCACCCCTCGCGGTCTGGCTCCCGCGACGACGGCGACGGGGGTCAGGCGGGGCCTCCGAGTGCGCTTAGCGCGCTTCCCCGCCCAGGAGCCCCGCCAGTCCCAGGCTCCTCACAAACCCCGGCTCGTACGATGTACTGGTGCAGAGTCAGGGATAATCCCTGACTCTGCACCACTGAAAGCTGGCTTGTTAGGGCTGTGGCGGCTGGGGGCGGTGGGACGGCGCGCTGGAGCTGGTGGGCCCGAGTTTTCCGCAATCCGCAGTATCTGCGGAGAAGCCTTCCCAGCTCCGCCGGCCGTGGCCTCATCCGTCACATCAGCCCCAATGCCTCAGCACGCGGTAGGAACCCCCGCACTGGGACCGCGCGCTCCGACGCTAGCGGTAGCCGCGCTTGAGCAGGTACTTGGCGCCGGCGGTGGCGGCTTCGGGGGAGAGGACCTGGAAGCCGAAGGCGTCGGCCAGGCGATCGGTGATGTTAAAGGCGGCGCCGACGGCCAGGGCGTCCTTGACCTGCTGGGGGGTGACGCCGGCGGCCAGCACGGCCCGCATGTCGTCGGCACTCACCGTCCCGCGCGCGGTCAGCTGGCCGAGCATGCGCAGGGTGGCCCGGAGGGGCTCCTCGATCGGGGCCGAGTCCAGGTCGGTCAGGACCGCCGCGACGCGGGGGGCGTCGCCGTAGGCTTGCGACGCGGTCGCGGTGTGGGCGCCGATGCAGAAGGCGGAGTCGTTGACCTGGGACACGTAGGCCGCCATCAGCTCGCGGTCGCCGACCGGCCAGGGCGAGGGCCCGCGCATGGCCTCGTGGGTGAAGGCCTTGGCCTTGGCGCCGTAGAAGCCGGGCCGGTAGAAGGTCACCTTGGCCGCGTCCGGCAGCGGCCGGCCGGAGAACAGCCGGATGACCCCGAACAACAGCCTGGTGCCGGGGCGGTAGCCGTGGTTGAGGACGTCAGGGCGCATGGTCCGGCCCCGCCTGGCCCGGGCGCTGGCCGGTTGCTTCGGCCAGGGCGGCCAGGCCCGCTTCGTACTGCCGCGCCGACTGGCCGACCGCGGCGCAGACGACCAGCTCGAACAGCTGATCCTGGCTGAAGCCCGCCGCCTCGGCCGCCGCGAAATCCGCCTCCGTGACCGAAGCCGGGCTGGTGGCGACCTTGCCGATCAGCGTGTCCAGCGGCGAGGTGAGCCCTTCATCATTATCGAAGGCCTGTGCGCGCGCCTCCGGGGAAGCCTCGCCGTCCCCGCTCCGGACGCGGTCCGCCAGCGCCTGGAAGGCCGCTCGTTTCTGGTCACCATCCGGCACCGGCACCTCGTCCCCTCAGTGCAACGGCAGGACGTGCGGCGCGCCTTCGGGGCCGGGGAGCGGCTGCTCGCACCAGACGACCTTGCCGGTGCGGGTGCGGCGGGCGCCCCAGCGGGAGGCGAACTGGCTGACCACCTGGAGGCCGCGGCCGTTCTCGTCGTCGCGGCCGGCCTGGCGGAGGCGGGGGAGGGCAGCCGAGTTGTCGCCGACCTCGCAGACCAGGGCGCCTTCGCGGACGATGCGCAGGGTCACGGCGCCGGGGGAGTAGCGCAGCGCGTTGGTCACCAGCTCCGAGACCAGCAGCTCGGTGATGGGGATCATGTCCTCCAGGCCCCAGCGTTGCATCGGCTCCCGGATCAGCGACCGGGCCTGGCCGACCGAGGTCAGCTCGCGGCCCAGCGTCCAGGTGGCGTGGTGGTCGGCCGGGATGCGGGACAGCCGGGCCAGCAGCACCGCGATGTCGTCACGCTGGTGGTCGGCGTAGACGCCGTCCAGCATCGCCTTGCACAGGTCTTCCAGCGACCGCTCGGCCGGGCTGTCGCTGAAGATCTTCTGCAGCCGTCCCAGGCCGTCGTCGATGTCCCGGGTGCGGTTCTCGACCAGGCCGTCGGTGTAGAGCACGAACAGGCTGCCGTCCTCGATCGTGAACTGACGGCTCTCGATCGGGCCCTCGCCCACGCCCAGCGGCGGCGCGGGCGGCACGTCCAGGTACTCGTTGGTGCCGTCCGGCTGGACCAGCAGCGGCGGCAGATGGCCGGCCACCGCCACCTCGCAGGTGCCGCTGACCGCGTCGAAGATCGCGTAGGTGCAGGTCGCGAAGTGTGGTTCGCGCTCGCCGAGGGTGTGCATGAGCTCGTCGAGCTGCTGCAGCGACTCGGCCGGGGGCAGCTCCAGCCGGGCCAGCGTGTGGATGGCGGTCCGCAGCCGCCCCATCGTCACCGCGGCCCGGACGCCGTGCCCGGCCACGTCCCCGACCACCAGGGCGACCCGGGCGCCGGGCAGCGCAATCGACTCGTACCAGTCGCCGCCGACCTCGATCAGCTTGCTGCCCGGCAGGTAGCGGTGCCGCACGTCGACCGAGGACGGCGCGGACAGCCCGGTCGGCAGCATGCTGCGCTGCAGGGTCAGCGCGGTGGCGTGCTCGCGGTTGTACCGCCGGGCGTTGTCGATGAACATCGCGGCCCGGGACGCGAAGTCCATCCCAATTTCCTGGTCGTAGGCGTCGAACGCCCGGTACCCGGGCTTGCGCACGCAGACGAAGAAGCCCAGCGTGGTGCCCTGCGCGATCAGCGGCAGCAGCAGCAGCGAGGTGTCGGTGAGCAGCTCGGCCACGGGCGGGCGCTGCCACATGTCGGCCAGTTTCTCCGCGTCGGCGGCCGGGATCCGGTTCTCCAGCACCGGCTTGCCGATGTCCATGCACCGCACGTAGGGCGAGCCTTTGGGGTAGCGGAGGATCTCGCCGACCGGGAACGTGGCCTCCCAGGCCGGGTCCTCGGCGTCGTTGGCCACCGCCAGCCGCCGCAGCGGCTGGGTGCCGTCCGGCCCGTGCGAGGGGAACTCGTCGTCGCCGATCAGGCTCTCCAGCACGGCGACGCCGCCGGAGTTGCAGAAGTGCGGCACCAGCGTGGTGATCAGCTCGCGGGCCACGTGGTCGAAGTCGAGGCTGTCGCCGATCCGCTTGAACGTGCCGTCCATCAGGGTCTGCCGCATCAGGGCCGGGTCCACGAACCGCGGGGCCACCGGGGACGGGATGCGCAGCAGTACGGTGGCCGCGACGTTGCCCTCGCCCTCGCCCGCCTTCATCGGGTGCACGGTGACGATCGCGTCCAGGGTGCCGCCGTTCTCGGTGCGGATCGACAGCATGCCGGTGCCCTCGCGGTCGGCCTTGAGCGCGTCGAGCAGCGGCTGCACCACGTCGTCGCCGGCCACGGCCGGCGGCGGAACGGTCCCGTTGGACTCGGGCTTGCTGGGCACGCCGTTGGACTTGGCCCGCTTGGTGTCCGCGCCCTTGGCGTCCGTACCTTTGACGTCCGTGGCCATGGCCTCGGGCTCGTCGGCGGGGGTGGGGTCGAGCAGCAGGTCGCTCAGGCTGGATCCGACCAGCTTGTCCGCGGGGCGGCCCAGCACGGTCGGTGCGTTCCGGTCGTGCGATGAGATGCGACCGGAATGGTCGATACCGAGGATGATGGTCCGCACCGACGCGTTCGCTGGTGGCGCGCTGCTGTCGACCGTCATGCCGGTTGTCACGTGCTGCTCTCCTGTCGGCGTCTCACCCGCCGGCTCCGCGGGCTGCGCGTCGCGGCCGGAAAATGGGTGCCCTGGGCATAGAGCTGATCATGCTGCCCTGATACCCATTCGCCGGGCCCTCTTAGCCTAATTATGAGCCAACGATGGCTCACAGGCAGCAGATCCAGGAACGCGTCTTAAGCCTGGTGAATACCCTTTCGCCCCGCTATTTTCTGCCGGCGCCGGTGCCGTGCCGCGGTCAGACAAAAAGGCAGCTCAGCACCCATGCCGGAATTGCGAGATTACACGTGGTGACCTATCGGGGCCAGAGGGGGCCGGTGAGAATTTCCGGCCGGCCCGCCGCGCTGGCCATTTACCCCGGAGGATGGTGGTGCGGCTGGGTCAGGTCAGGCTGGCGATGGCCAGCGCCGCCGCCAGCAGGACCAGCCCCCAGGACATGGCGCGCAGGGCGCCCTCCAGCGGGTTCAGGATCAGGTCGGGGCCGATCGGGGTGGGCGTCCCGTCGGCCAGCGTGATCGTGCCGTCGATCCGCACCGCCCGGCGCCGGATGGTGCGGGCCGGGGTGCTCAGCCGGCGCTGCGCGGCCGACAGGGCCAGCGCCGCGGCCGCGGCCACCACCGCGGCCAGGCTCAGCGTGCCGTGCTGGGCCACATAACCGGTGAGCGCCGGGAAGGCCCCCCAGGCGGCGGCAAAGCCCAAATCGTTGTGAATGAATCCGCCGAAGAATTCCATGTTGTAGGCCACCACCAGGACCGGCCCCGCCACCATGAACGGCAGCAGCAGCCAGCCGGTCTGGGTGATCCCGTAAACGCCGAGGCCGACCGCGCCGGCCAGGCTGACCGCGGCCGCCGCGATCAGCGCCCAGGCCGGAATATCGGTCCGCAGCGGCCGCCCGTGCAGTTCGTCCAGAGCGTGCGCGGCCACCCCCACGGCCAGGAAGAACGCGGCCACCGCGTACAGCAGATGGCTGAGCGACACCCGCGGCGCCAGCGAGGCCCCGATCACCACGTAGGACAGGTGCCAGGCCGTGTACGGCGGATGCAGCAGCGTCCACCAGTCCCGCCACGGCCCGGGCCGGGCCGCGTAGTAGGCCGGCCGCCCGGCCGCCGCCGCCTCCCCCGGGTCAGCCACTGGCCCGCTGTCCCCACATGACCAGGCCGCCACCCAGGCTCATCAGGCGGGTGCCGACCCCGGTGAACCCGGCCCGCTGCCAGGCTTCGACCGTCCACGGGACCGGGTAGCGGCGGTAGTGCCCGGTGATGTTGGGCCCGAGGAACCGGCCGACCCGCAGCCACGGCGTCCCGCCCAGCAGCAGCCCGCCCGCGGGCAGGATGGCCCGGGTGTAGACCTCCCAGGCCGCCCGCCACAGCGGGTTGGGCGGCACGCTGAACTCCAGGCTGGCCACGGTGCCGCCCGGCTTGACCACCCGGGCCAGCTCGGTCAGGGTGGCCTGCGGGTCCTCGACGTACCGCAGCAGGTAGGTGAAGGTCAGCGCGTCGAAGCTGGCGTCCGGGAACGGCAGTTGCTCGGCCCGCCCGGTGACCAGCGCGATCCGCCCGTCCAGGCCCGCCGCGGCCACGGTGGCCTGCCCCTCGCGGAGCATGCCCTCGGTCAGGTCGACCCCGACCACCCGCGCCCCGGTCCGGGTGGCCAGCTGCCGCGCCACCCCGGCCGTGCCGGACGCCACGTCCAGCACCAGGGCCCCGCCGGCCTCGCTGGCCCGGCCGGCTCCGCGGCCGTCGGCGATCCGGTCCACCATGGCCCGCCGCCAGCGGCCGTTCTGCCCCATGGACAGCACCTCGGCCAGCCGGTCGTAGCGCCCGGGCAGCGGGGTGAACAGCCCCTGCGCGAAACGGTTGCGGCCATCGGCGGGACGCGGCATGGGCTCTCCTCAGCGGCGGGATTCTCACCCTACTTACGGGCGGCCGGCCCGGGGAGATCGCCCGGACCGCATTACGGGGTGCGGACCAGACTCGGGCGGCCCTTGCTGCCACCGGATCGCCGTGATGAAGTCGTTATCGATACCGGGGGCGAGCCAGCGGGAGGCTGCGGATGGCCGGCGAGACCCAACCCTGCGATGACGCGTCTCCGCTTCCCGATCAGGTGTCGGTGTTCGACCCGTCGATCGCCGAGGCGGACGACGCCGTGGGGCGGCGGCTGGCCCTGCTGATCGGCGGCTACCTGCCCGCTCAGGTGGTGAGCACGCTGGCCCGGCTGGGGGTGGCCGACGAACTGGGCCCGGACGGCCGGGACGCGGCCGGCCTGGGCCGGGCCCTCGGGGTGCCCGCGGGCCCGCTCAACCGGCTGCTGCGCGCGGCCGCCACGTTCGGCGTGGTCCGGCTCGACCGGGACGGGACGTTCGCGGCCACGCCCCTGTCCGAGCGGCTGCGCACCGGCGGGCCCGGGTCCCTGCGCGACCTGGCCATCGGGTTCGTGCTGCCGCCGACCTGGAGCGCGATCGGCGGCCTGGCCGACCTGGTGCAGACCGGCCAGCCCGCCGACACCCAGCTGATGTGGGACTACGTCCAGGCCCATCCCGACGCCGCGGCCAAGTTCGCCGGGGCGATGGAGCGGCAGACCAGCACGCTGACCGGGTACCTGCGCGCGGCCGGGTACGCCCCGCCGCCGTGCCAGCGGATCGTCGACGTCGGCGGCAGCCGCGGCATCCTGCTGTCCTACCTGCTCCAGGTGGCCCCGATGGCCCGGGGGGTGCTGCTCGACCGGGCCGAAGCCCTGACCCTGGCCGCGGACGTGCTGGCCAGGGCGGGTGTGGAGGACCGGGCCGAGATCGTCACCGGCGACTTCATGACCGAGGTGCCCGACGGCGACCTGCACGTGCTGTGCCATGTGCTGCACGACTGGGACGACGAGATCGCGCTGCGGATCGTCCGCAACTGCTACCGGGCCAGCCGCCCGGGCGGCGGCCTGGTCGTGATCGAATACCTGCTGCCGACCCCGCCCGAGCCGTCCCTGTCCTACCTGATGGACATCTTGATGATGACGGTCGAGGCGGGCCGGGAACGGTCCTGCGACGAGTTCCAGGCCCTGATGACCTCGGCGGGCTACCAGTTCAGCCGGGAGGTGCCGGTGACCAGCCCGGGCCGCACGCTGCCCCAGCGCATCCTGGAGTTCCGCCGGGTTTAGGTGCTGCTGGCCTCGGGGGCGGAGCCCCCAGACCCCCAACGCGAGCTTCGCTCGCGTAGCCCAGAGGGCCCCCAACGCTGGCCTCGGGGCGGAGCCCCGGGCCGGGTCACTGGCTGAACGTGGTGTGGGTGCCGGAGATCGTGATCTGCACGCCGGCCCCGGTCACGCTGACGTTCTGGATGGTCATGCCCGCGGGCAGGCTGGGCATGCTGAACGTGAACGTCTGGTGGTCGCCCAGGGCCGAAACCGGGAGATCGCCCGCCGACACGATCTTGACCTGGATCTGGTGCGGCCCGGTCCGCTGGACCTGGGCCAGCGCGTCGGTGCTGATCGGGCCGAGGCTGAGCGTGGCCTTCAGCTCATCGTGGCCGGCGTTGGACAGCTTGATGCCGTCGCCGAGCCCGGTCGCGTTGCTCAGCGCGGCGAACGTGATCAGCGCGGTGCCGTTGGTCCGGTCCACGGTGGCGCCGCTGAAGCTCGAGTTCACGTGCACGCCGTGCATGGTGGCCTTGACGCTGGCGATCTCCAGCGCGCCTTCGCGGACGTTGCTGGCCGACATGTCGATCTGGTGGAAGTTCTTCTCCGCCACCTGAGTCAGGAACGGGAAGCCCTCGATCGTGACCGACGGCTTGGCCGGGAAGCCCGCCGACTTGATCTGGTTCGCGACCTCGTTCTCGGCCAGCTTGACCGCCACCCGGTCGGCGATGACCGCCAGCACCAGCAGCACCACGACCACGATGGCCGTGATCTTCAGCCCGCGGTGCCGCTTCCGGGGCCGTCCGCCGCCCTGGTCCCAGCCGGACCAGTCGGTGGCCTGCCCGGGCCGGGCCGGCGGCTGAGCCTGGCGGCCCCAGTCATCCTGGTAGCCGCGACTGCTCCGGTAGCCACCCTGGTTGCCCTGGTACCCGCCGCGATCATCCTGGTACCCGCCGCGGTCGTCCTGATAGCCGCCCCGGCCGTACGGGTCCTGCGGCCCGGGGCCGCCCGGGGAGCTGCGCCGCGGTGGCTGCTCCGGCCAGTTCGACGGAACCGGCCGTGTCGGGTCGTCGCTCACGCTGATCAGCTCCACTCAGAGGGGGCCTGAAGAAGCTTAATGTAATAAACGTGCAATTGAGAAAAGTGAATCTGCATATTCCGGTTTATGCACGTCACCCCTACACTCGGTAGACATGTCGTCGCTGCGTTCCGGACCGGCGGGGGCTGGCCTGGTCTTGGTAGTTCGTACCCGCCAATCCGACCATCGATTGCAGGCGGGAACCGACTACCGGCTGGGCCGGGATCCGGCGTCCGACATCGTCCTCAATGATGCCCGCGTGTCCTGGAGTCATGCTGTCTTTCGGCATGAACAGGACGTCTGGATACTGGAGGACACTGGTAGTACTAATGGGACATTTGTCAACACCCGGCGTGTGGACCGCATCACCATTAGTGCTGATTGCGTAATCCGGCTCGGCAATCCGGACGATGGCCCGGTGCTGCGCTGCGAACCGGCCGCCCAGCCGGTGCACGCGCCCACCCAGGTCTCGGGCCCGTCGGCGGGCCCGACCACCGTCCTGGTCGACTCGCCCGCCCCGGTCCAGGAAGCCCCGGCGCCGGCCCGCGACGACTTCGCGCCGGTCCGCGAGGACCCGGCCCCGGCCCGGCCGCCCGCGGGCCCGGCCCGGTTGGACCAGCCGGTAACGCCCGAGGTCAGGCCGTCAGTGCGTGACGATCAGCCTTCGGTGCGTGATGACCGGCCCGCGGCCCGGTTCACCCCGCGGGCCGATTCCCCGGCCGCCCCGGCCCGGCCCCCGGGCGTGCCGCCAGCGCCGCCGATGAAACCCCCGTCCGGCCGCTCGGCGCCGCCGGCCGGACCCGCGGCCGGCCGCTCCGGCGCGGCCGGCGGCGCGGGCCGCCCGCCCGCCACTCCGCAGGTCCCGGACGACTACCGCCTCAGCGTCGACCGGCGGCCCACCGCGGTACTGGCGCTGCCCACGCACCGGATGCGTATCGGCCGGACCGACGACAATGACCTCGTCCTTTCCGACCTGAGCGTGTCCAAGCACCACGCTGAATTGCGTAAAACCAGTGACGGAAAGTACCAGATTGCCGACCTGGGCAGCCACAACGGCACCTTTGTCAATGGGCAGCGGGTTACGTCAGCGACGCTGACCGAGAAAGACATCGTCGGTATCGGCCACGCCACTTTCCGCCTGACCGACGGGGAACTGCGCGAATATATCGACACCGGTGATGTCTCGCTGGTGGCGCAGGATCTGGTCGTGGAAGTCTCCGGCGGCAAGATTCTGCTCGATCATGTGAGCTTCCCGCTCGGCGAACGGAACCTGGTCGGCATCATCGGGCCCAGCGGCGCGGGCAAGTCGACCCTGCTCGGCGCGCTGACCGGGATGCGCCCGGCCGACCGGGGCGTGGTGCTGTACGACAACCGCGACCTGTACAAGGACTACGCGGAACTGCGGACCCGGATCGGGCTGGTGCCGCAGGACAGCATCATGCATACCCAGCTGACAACCCAGCGGGCGCTGCAGTACGGGGCCGAACTGCGGTTCCCGCCCGACACCGGAGCCGAGGAGCGCAACGGCCGGGTGCAGGAGGTCATGGGCGAGCTGGGGCTGACCCGGCACGCCGACACCCGGGCCGACCGGCTCTCCGGTGGCCAGCTCAAACGGGTCAACGTCGCACTGGAACTGCTGACCAAGCCGTCCCTGCTGTTCCTGGACGAACCCACCTCCGGCTTGGATCCGGGCCTGGACAAGTCGGTGATGGAGCAGATGCGCGACCTGGCCCACGACGGCCGCACGGTCATCGTGGTCACCCACTCGGTGGCCAACCTGGACGCCTGCGACCGGTTGCTGGTGCTGGTCCCGGGCGGGCGGGTGGCCTTCTTCGGGCCACCGGAGGAGGGGCTGGCCTACTTCGGCGAGCCCGGCTGGGCCGAGGTGTTCCAGGCCTTCGACCGGCAGCCGAACCGGGACTGGGCCGCCGAGTACCAGGCCTCGCGGTGGCACGAGGAGTACGTCACCCGGCCCCAGGCCATGTCGGCGGTTTCCGGCGGGCCCAAGGCCGCGGGCACTCCGGCGCCGGTCCGGGGGGGCGCCTTCAGCCAGATCGGCACGCTGGTCCGCCGGTACATCCGGGTCCTCACCGCTGACCGCTGGTACATGCTGTTCGCGGGGCTGATCCCGATCATCGTCGGCGGCCTGATCTACGCGCTGGCCGGCACGATGGGCCTCGGCGGGGCCCCCGGCACCAACAGCAACGCGCAGCTGCTGCTGATCCTGGTCATCGTCGGCGTCTGCCTGTCCAGCACGGTCGGCTCGATCCGGGAACTGGTCAAGGAACGAAATATCTACGTCCGGGAACGGGCCGCCGGGCTGTCGTCCGGCGCCTACCTCGGGTCCAAGCTGATCGTCCTCGGGCTCATCTCGATCGTGCAGGCGGCGATCGTGGCCGCCATCGGGCTGGCCCTGCGGCCGCTGCCGGCCCAGGGCTCGCTGCTGAAGGGCGCGCCGTTCGTCGAGCTGCTGATCGCCCTGGTCGTGTTCGCGGTCGCCTCGACCTGCGTCGGCTTGATGGTGTCGGCCCTGGTCAGCACGACCGAGCTGGCCATGATGCTGCTGGCCCTGGTCGTGTTCGTGCAGATCATCCTGTGCGGTGGCGTGGTCGCCGTGGGTGGCGTCGGCGTCAACCAGATCTCCTGGCTGATTCCCGGGCGCTGGGGTTACGCCGCGGTGGCCTCCACCTCGGACCTCGGCCGGCTCATGCCCGGCCCGAACACGCTCAACAACTCGCTCTGGCAGCACTCGGCCAGCACCTGGCTGACCGACATCGGCGGCATGATCGTGCTGTCGATCGTGTTCGTGGTCATCGCCTGGTGGCGGCTGAACCGGCTCAGCCCCGGCCGCCGCAAGTAGGCCGGCCGGCTCAGGTCAGCAGCGCGTCCAGCAGCCGGGCCATGGTCTGCTCGTCCATGCCCAGCCCGCGGTACATGAACTCGCTGAACGACCCGTATCTCCGTCCGACCTCGTCGAACGCGGCCTCCAGGTACCCGGGGTTGAGTTCCATGACCGGCCGCAGCAGGCCGGGGTCGCGCATCATGCCGGTCTTGGCCAGGTCGTTGCCGAGCTTGAAGTACCGGGCCTGGTAGATGTCGTTGGCCAGCAGGTAATCGGCCAGCACGGTCGCGTGCGGGACGCCGAGCGCGGTGAGCACGATCGCGGTCATCCAGCCGGTGCGCTCCTTGCCGCTGGTGCAGTGGTAGAGCAGCGGCAGCCCCCGCTGGCCGTCGGCCATCATGCGCAGCGCGAGGCCGAACCCGTCCCGCTGCCGCTGGTCGGCCACGAACCCGCGGTGGGTGTCCAGCATGAACCGGGTGACCCGCCCCTGGCCCAGCTCGGCCTGCTGCCGGGTGTGGTCGCCGCTGGCGATCAGGTCGTAGAACGTGCCGATGTCCGCTCCCGGCACCGGCAGCCGGACCAGGGTGGCGCTGTCCGGCAGCCGGTCCTCGCCGTTGACCAGCACCTCTCCGGGCAGCCGGAAGTCCACGACCGTGCGCAGGCGCAGGCCACCGAGCGTAGCCACGTCGCCGGGGGTCAGCTGGCTGAGCGCATCCCCTCTGAACACCGCGCCCCGGGTCACCTCCCGCCCGTGGGCGGTGCGGTACCCCCCGAGGTCCCTGACGTTCTGGGCCCCGTCAAGCTGCATGGACCTCACAAGTACATGAGCGTACCTATAACGCGGAGCGCCCGGAATGGCCGACCGCGGCCTCATCGCGCAGGATCCGGCGCAGGACCTTGCCGATCATGTTGTGCGGAAGGTCGTCACGGGCCGTGATCTCGCTGGGCACCTTGTAGGCGGCCAGCCGCTCCGCGCAGTAGGCCAGCAGCTCGGCCCGGTCCGGGGCCAGCCCCGGGATCAGTACCACGTAGGCGATGACCCGTTCGCCCCGGTCCGGCTCGGGCACCCCGATCACCGCGCTCTCCTTCACCCCCGGGTGCGAGTTCAGCACCTCCTCGACCTCGGACGGGTACACGTTGAGGCCGTCCAGGATGACCACGTCACGCTTGCGGTCGATCAGGGTGAAGAAGCCGTCCGGGCTCATCATCGCGATGTCCCCGGTGCGCAGCCAGCCGTTGGACAGCACCTCGGCCGTCTCCCGCGGCTGGTTCCAGTACCCGGCGAACACCTGCGGCCCGCGGACCAGCAGTTCGCCGGCCTCGCCGACCGGGACGGCCTGGCTGGGATCGGTCTCGCTGACCACGCGGGCCATGGTGCCCGGCATCGGCACGCCCACCGACACGTGCCGGGCGTTCCCGTTCAGCGGGTTGGCCATGATGACCGGCGCGGTCTCGGTCATGCCGTAGCCCTGCACCACCCGGGCCCCGGTGGCCCGGCGGAAGCTGTCGACGGTCTCCCGGCGCAGCTTCATGGCCCCGGACACGCAGGTCCGGATGGAGTCCAGGTGCGCGGTCCGGGCGTCCGGTGACTCCGCGATCTGCTGGTAGATGGGCGGCACGCCGGGCAGGATCGTGGGCCGGTGGTGCTTGATCTCGCCCAGCACCAGCTTCAGGTCGAACTTGGGCACCAGCACCACCGTGCCGCCGATGAGGATGGTCGTGGTCAGGCCGAGGGTCAGCCCGAACACGTGGAACAGCGGCAGCACGGCCAGCGTCACCTCCTGGCCGGGGACGTAGCCGGGGTCCCAGGCCGCGGTCTGGTAGGCGTTGGCCAGCAGGTTGGCGTGGGTGAGCATCGCGCCCTTGGGCGTGCCGGTGGTCCCGCCGGTGTACTGCAGGGCCGCCAGGTCCTGGACCGGGTCCACCGGCACCGGGATGTGCCGGGGCCGGGCGTCCGCCATCACCTCGGTGAACCGCAGCGGGAACTCGTCCAGGTCGGGGGGCAGGTCGGCGGTCAGCTCGGCCCGCTTCTCCCGGGCCGCCCGCAGCGGGAGCCGCAGGGCCAGCCGCTTGGACCGGGGCAGGTACTCGGTCAGCGAGGTGACGATGATGTGCTCGACCTGCGTGCCCCGGGCCGCCTCGGCCACGGTCGCGTAGGCGCGGTCGAACACCACGACCACCTTGGCCCCGCTGTCGGCCAGCTGGCCCCGCAGCTCGGCCGCGGTGTACAGCGGGTTGTTCTGCACGATGACCGCGCCCCGCCGCAGGGTGGCGAAGAACGCGATCACCGCCTGCGGGCAGTTCGGCAGTACGGTCGCCACCCGGTCGCCGTGGTGCACGCCGAGGCCGCGCAGCGCGTCGGCGAACCGGTCGACCAGGTCGGCCAGCTCCCGGTAGGTGATCTTGCGGCCCAGGAAGATCAGCGCGGGACGGCGCGGGTATCGCTCCACCGCGTCGTCCAGCACGTCGGTCAGCGGGGCGTCCGGGAACTCAGCCCCGGCCGGCACGCCGGCCGGGTAGTACCGCAGCCAGGGCCGCGTGTCGTACGGCGTCGTCATCGTCGCTGTTCACCACCTTGCATGGGCCGCTCCAAAGGTTCACAGCCCCGCCACCCCCGAAAACGTCACACATCGGGCGTTGCGGGCATTATGGATCGAGCTGACATCCTTGTCAGCTGTTCTGTTCATGGTGTGGCTAGGGTGAAGCGATGACCGACCAGAGTACTGATTCCGCGGCCGAGGACCACGCGCGCGACCTGCTGCGCCGCCACCCGCTGGTGGACGGGCACAATGACCTGCCGTGGGCCATCCGCGAGCAGTTCGGCGGCGATCCGGTCCGGGCCCGGCTGGCCGAGCCGGTGCCGCAGACCCAGACCGACCTGCCCCGGCTGGCCACGGGCGGGGTCGGCGCCCAGTTCTGGTCGGTGTACGTGCCTGCCACCCTGGCCGGGGACGATAATGTGCACTGTGCCGTGACCGCGGTGCTGGAGCAGATCGACACCGCGCACCGGATGATCGAGGCCTACCCGGACCGCCTGGAGGTGGCCCGCACCGCCGCCGACGTGGAGCGGGTGTTCGCGGCGGGCAAGGTCGCCTCGCTGCTGGGCGCCGAGGGCGGCCACGCCATCAACGATTCGCTGGGCGTGCTCCGGTCGCTGTACGCGCTGGGCGTTCGGTACCTGACGCTGACCCACAACAACAACGTGGGCTGGGCCGACTCGGCCACCGACCAGCCGCAGGCGGGCGGGCTGACCGACTTCGGCCGTGCGGTGGTGCTGGAGATGCAGCGCCTGGGCATGCTGGTCGACCTGTCGCACGTGGCCTCCTCGACCATGCACGACGCCCTGGACGTGGCCCGGGCGCCGGTCATCTTCTCGCACTCCTCGGCCCGGGCCGTGTGCGACCACCCGCGCAACGTCCCCGACGACGTGCTCCGCCGCCTGGCCGGCAACGGCGGCGTGTGCATGGTGACGTTCGTCCCGTTCTTCGTGTCCGCCGACTGCGCGCAGTGGCAGTTCGGCCTGCTGGCCGAGATGGGACGGCGCGGCCTGGACCGGCGCGACGTCGCCGCCTGGGCGGCGGTGATCCCCGAGTACGAGCGGGCCCACCCGCTGCCCGAGGCCACGCTGACCCAGGTGGCCGACCACGTGGACCACGTCCGGGCCGTGGCCGGCCTGGAGCACGTCGGGATCGGCGGCGACTACGACGGCTCCGGCAGCTTCCCGGCCGGCCTGGCCGACGTGTCCCGCTACCCGGCCCTGTTCGCCGAGTTGCTGACCCGCGGCTGGACCGAGGACGAGTGCGCCGCCCTGGCCGGCGGCAACGTGCTGCGCGTCCTGCGGGCGGCCGAGAGCGCTGCCGCCAACCCGGCCTCGGCGGTGCCCGGGGACGGCTAGGATCGCTCGCGATGATCGCGCCCGCCAGCACTTCTTCCGTGTTCCGCCAGGTGGCCGGTCTGGACGTGCTCACCTGGCCGGTCCTTGACGCCTTCCCGCTCACCGCCGTGGTCACCACCTGCACCGGCGGCGTGTCGGCGGGCGCCTACGGCTCGCTGAACCTCAGCTTCATGGTTGGCGACGAACCGGAGAACGTGCTGGCCAACCGGCGCCGGGCCGCGGCCGCGCTGGACGCGGACCTGGCCGACTTCGTGTTCGCGGCCCAGGTCCACGGCGACGTGACCCGGGTGGTCGGGGCGGCCGACCGCGGCCGGGGCACGCTGACCGCCGCCGACGCCGTGCCCGGGACCGACGTCCTGGTCACCGCCGACCCCGGTACCGTGCTGGCCGTGCTGGCCGCCGACTGCGTGCCGATCGTGCTCTACGACCCGGTGGCCCAGGTGCTGGCCTGCGCGCACTCGGGCTGGCGGGGCACGGT
>DASXMW010000123.1:0-7849 GCA_036495425.1 Streptosporangiaceae bacterium
CACGCCCCACCGGCCTCCTCACTTCCAGGCCTTCGATCAAGACCAGGCCCGGCCGCGACCGGCGCTGAACGGCAGAACGTGGTCATTTCACGCTGCGGGAGCAGCAGTTTCCGCACACAAAGCCCGGGCCCGGGCCAGCCCACACCACCATGAACTTTTGAACAGGCTCCAGCCCCGGTCGCCCGCCCCGGCCCGGGGTGCTTGCTGAGCGTTTGCTATTGCAAGCACTATCGCCGATACTGGGGACATGCCGCAGGTATCGATGAACTCGATCGGGGATTACATCCGCGAGCAGCGGGAGCAGGCGAAGATCTCACTCCGTCAGCTCTCCCAGGCCGCGGGCGTCTCCAACCCCTACCTCAGCCAGATCGAGCGCGGGCTGCGCAAGCCGAGCGCCGAGATCCTGCAGCAGATCGCCAAGGGGCTGCGGATCTCCGCCGAGGCTCTGTACGTGCAGGCCGGCATCCTGGAGGACCAGCCGGGCGACTCCGGGGTGCGATCCGCGCTGCTGGCCGACCCGGCCCTGTCCGAGCGGCAGAAGCAGGTGCTGATCGAGATCTACGAGTCGTTCCGCAAGGAGAACGGGGCCGGCGACGCCGACCAGGTGGCCAGCGTGGCGATGCTGCCCCGGGCGGTCCCGCCCGAGCCCGAGCCGGAGCCCGTGCTCCCGCCCAGCGAGATCCCGCCCAGCGAGATCCCGCACAGCGAGCGCCCGTCCCGGGCGGCCCGGGCCAGCCGGCGCGACGGCACCTGGGCCGCGGTCACCGACGACACGACCGAAAACACCTCTCCCGGGGGCGGATCGCAACCGCCATCCGGCCGTAACGGATAGCGTGGGGCCGTGCTGACACATGCCATGACGCCGCTGAACATCTTCTTCACCGTGCTGTCGATCGCGGCGTTCCTGTTCGAGGGGTTCGCGCTCGTGGACGCGCTGCGCCGGCCTGCGGCCGCGTTTCTGGCCGCGGGCAAGCAGACCAGGCCGATCTGGCTGATCATCCTGGGCGTGGCCACCGTGGTCGGCGCGGGCTACGCCTTCTACCTGCGGGGCGCCTCGGTGGTGTCGATCCTCCCGGTGGCCGCGTTCGTGGGCGCCGCGGTGTACATGGCCGACGTGCGACCGAAGGTCAAGGAGTTCGGGACCAACCGCTCGCGGTCGTCGTCCCAGGGCCCGTACGGACCCTGGTAACCGCCTCCGCCGGTACGAACGCGGTCCGGCCCGGCCGGCTAGTTGGGCAGGACCAGCAGGGCGATCGGCACGACCACGATCAGCGTGGCCGAGCAGCACACCCCGCACCACCAGGCCACCGGCAGCTTCGGGGTCGGGGCCATGATGCGGGTCACCCGGGCCGTCATCTCGCCCTCATGAGCGGCGCCGGACACGGCCAGGGCGCCGTCCGGGGCGCTGTCGGCGCCCCCGCAGCCCACGGTGCCGAACCGGGCCAGCGCGCCGGCCAGGGCCCGCGCGGGCCGGGCCCGCAGCGCCCGGTCGTCGGCCAGCATCTCGATCAGCAGGGCCACCGACAGGTGCGCGTCGGTGCAGATCCGGGACCAGCCGAACGCCCGGCGCAGCGCGGTGAACGGCAGCACCACCAGGTCGTGCCGTTCGCGCAGGTGAGCCCGCTCGTGCGCGAGCACCGCGGCCAGCTCGGCCGGCCGCAGCAGGTCCAGGGCGCCCACGCTGACCACGATCTGGGAGCGCAGCCCGGGCAGGCAGTACGCGGCCGCGGCCGGGTGGTCGACGACCAGCGCGCCCGGGGCCTTGGGGTCACCGCGGCCGAGCAGCGCGAGCAGGGCCCGCTGCCGCCGCCGGGCCCGGACCACCGCCGTCGCCGACGCGATCAGCACCCCGCACAGCTGGGCCAGCAGGGCCAGCCCCAGCACCAGGCTGCTCAGCCGCAGCAGGACCGGCAGCACCGGATGACCGGGCAGGAACAGATCCCCGTGCGCCGACACCCGCGCGACCCGCACGATGCCGTCGGCCACGCTGGCCGAACCGGGGGGAACGCCGATCTCGATCAGGGCCCCGACCGCGGCCAGACCTCCGCCCAGGCCCAGCGCCTGCCACAGCAGGATGGCAGCTCCCGGCGAACGCCGGGGCCACCGCGCCGCTCCCAGCGCGGCCGAACCTCGCACGCACCCAAAGGCCACGGCGGCCAGCAGGGCCGCGTCGGCCGGTCCAGTCATCAGCCCCCGCCGTCACCTTCGATCTCGTCCAGAGCACCTCGGAGCGCACTGGCCTCTGCCCCGGACACGGACTTGGCAAACCGGGCCAGCGCCGCCGAGCGGTCCCCGGTCTGGTCCAGCGCGGTCAGCATCAGCTCGGTCACGTAAGCCTCCCGGGTCGCGGCGGGCCGGTACCGCCAGGCGCGGCCGTCGCGTTCGCGCCGGGCGAAGCCCTTCTTGGCCAGGCGGTCCAGCACGGTCATGACCGTGGTGTGCGCGAGGTCCCGTTCAGTGAGCTGTGCGCTGACTTCACGGACGGTGAGTGACTGGGGCGTCCCCCAGAGTACGTCCATGATCGCGCGTTCGAGGTCGCCTAGCCGGTTCACATTGGCCACTTTACCCACGTGCGTTGGCCGCGAATCGCCCATAGCACGCAGAGCGGCCGCGGCCGCGGGGGGTGTCTCGAAGTCAGCCGCAGTCATGCTTTTTCGTCCTGGATGTCCGTCGTCCGGCCACGTCGAAGACCATGGCCCGAGGCGAGAATACCCAGCTACCCAGGGCGGTGGCGACTATTGACCAGAATTGAGATCCGGGTCGGCGAACCGCGCGAAGGCCTGCAGGTTGGCCAGGCTCTCGCCGTTCTTGGCCCGCCAGGCCCACTCCCGCCGGATGGCCGACGCGAAGCCCAGCTCGAGGGCGGCGTCGAAGTTGTCGTCGGCGTAGCTGAGCACGCAGCCCAGGATGCGGTCGATCTCCTCGGCCGAGACCGCGGCCAGCGGCAGCCGCCCGACCAGGTACACGTCACCGACCTGGTCGACGGCGAAGTGCACCCCGTAGGTGCGGCCGTTGCGCTCGAGCAGGAACCGGTAGAAACGATCGTGGTCCTCGTCCGGGCGGCGGCAGAAGAACGCCTCCACGTGCAGGCTGTGGCGGCCCGCGATCAGCCAGGTCATCGTGGCCAGCTTGTGCTGGCCGGCCAGTTTGACCAGGTAGGCGCCGGGACTGGGGTTCTCGAAGGGCAGGTCCAGCTCGTGCAGGGCCGTTTCGATGGCGGCGGCCGCGGTGCGCTCAGGGGCCGCGGCACTCCCGGCTGAGGCGGTGGTCTCCGTCATGCCTCCACCGTAGCCCGGGCCTCGCTGACCGCCCCCGCGTACACCCCCAGCAGCCGGTCCACCGCGGCCGTCCAGCCGAACGCCGACGCGTGCCGCAGGGCGCCCGCCGACATCCGGGCCAGGGCCGGCGGCGCCGCCGCCAGCCGGCGCAGGACCCGGGCGTAGTCGGCCGGGTCGTGGCCGTCCACCAGCACCCCGGACTCGCCGTCCCGGACCGCGGTGCGCAGGCCGCCCACGGCCGCCGCCACCACCGGCGTGCCGCAGGCCTGGGCCTCCAGCGCCACCAGGCCGAAGGACTCGGAGTGGGACGGCACCGCGACCACGCTGGCGGCCCGGTACCAGTCGGCCAGCTCGGACTGCGGGCACGGCGGCTCGAGCCGGACCACGTCCGAGATGCCGAGCCGCCCGGCCAGCTGGGTCACCATGTCCGGGTCGCCCAGGCCGAGCCCGCTCGGGCCGCCCACGAACACCACGGCCAGGCGCCGGGCCAGGTCCGGGTCCTCGTGGACCATCTGGGCCACCGCGTGCAGCAGAATGTCCGGGCCCTTGAGCGGCTGCATCCGGCCCGCGAACAGCAGCACCACCGCGTCGGCGGGCAAGCCCAGCGCCCGGCGGGCGGCCAGCTGGTCACCGGGGCGGAAGACCGACAGGTCGACCCCTGGGTGCACGGTCATGACCCGGGACCGGTCGGCCCCGTAGAGGTCGATCAGCTGCCGGGCCTCCTCGGCGGTGTTGGCCACCAGCCGGTCGGCCACCGCCACCACCTCGGCCTCGCCCCGGAGCCGGGTCTCCGGCTCGGCCGAATCACCGGTGGCCAGGGCGGCGTTCTTGACCTTGCCCAGGGTGTGCATGGACTGGACCAGCGGCACCCCCCAGCGCTCCTTGGCCACCGCCCCCACCTGGCCGGACAGCCAGTAGTGGGCGTGCACCAGGTCGTACCGGCCGGGCGCGTAGGCGGCCTCGATGCGGAGCGTCTCGAACGTGAAGTGGCAGATCTGGGCGGGGATGTCGGCCTTGTCGAGCTCCTCGAACGGCCCGGCGGTCACGTGCCGGACCAGCACGCCCGGGGCCAGTTCGGTCACGGGCGGGGCGTCACGGGACACCGCGCGGGTGAAGATCTCCACCTCGGTACCCCGGGCGGCCAAGCGCTTGGCCACCTCGACCACGTAGACGTTGAGGCCTCCGGCGTCGCCGGTTCCTGGCTGGTCGAGCGGTGACGTGTGAACGCTGATCGTCGCGATCCGCCTCGGGACGCTTCGCGGCACGGGCAAGCACCTCCGACTCCACAACCCCGGCATAACTTTTTATATGCCCACTCACCTGCGGGCGCTCAAGGCACCGCCGCGCCCGCTGGTTCGTGGGCCCCCAGCCGATAGGCTCGGAGCATGGGAACTCTTGTGCTGCTGCGCCATGGTGAGAGCGAGTGGAACTCCAAGGGGCTGTTCACCGGGTGGGTCGACGTCCCCCTGTCCAGTACCGGGGCCGATGAGGCCCGTGGCGCCGGGCGCCTGCTCCAGGACGCGGGCCTGCGCCCGGACGTGCTGTACACGTCGGTGCTGACCCGGGCCATCCAGACCGCTCACATCGCACTGGAGGCCGCCGACCTGCTCTGGCTGCCGGTCCGCCGGTCCTGGCGGCTCAACGAGCGGCACTACGGCGCGCTGCAGGGCAAGGACAAGGCCCAGACCCGGCAGGAGTTCGGCGACGAGCAGTTCATGGTCTGGCGCCGTTCCTACGACGTGCCGCCCCCGCCGATCGCCGACGACGACCCGCTCTCGCAGGCCGGCGACCCGCGGTACGCGCTGCTGCCGCCCGAGCTGCTGCCCCGCACCGAGTGCCTGAAGGACGTCCAGGAGCGGCTGCTGCCGTACTGGTACGAGAACATCGTGCCCGACCTGGCCGCGGGCCGGACGGTGCTGGTGACCGCGCACGGCAACTCACTCCGGGCGCTGGTCAAGCACCTGGACGGGATCGGGGACGAGGAGATCGCCGGGCTGAACATCCCGACCGGCATCCCCCTGCTTTACGACCTGGACAGCGACTTCCGGCCGGCCCAGAAGGGCGGCCGCTACCTCGACCCGCAGGCCGCCGCCGAAGCCGCCGAAGCGGTCAAGAACCAGGGCCGCTAAGCAGTGTTGGCCTCGGGGGCCCGAGCCCCCCAGACCCCCTACGTGGGCTACGCCCGCGTAGCCCACAGGGCCCCCAGCGGCAACGCCAGGGAGTCCAACGGATGTGCGCGCAACAAATCGGACATGTCCTGATAATGGAGAGGTGGCGAACAGTCCGGTAATAGTCGCACGTCACAGGCCCCTCCCCGTGGTGCCCGGCATGGTGCCGTTTACGATCGGGTGTGTGGGCCTGAGCTGTTCCGATGCGCTGCCGCTCGAAGCGGGCGGCGGAAGCTGAACATAGAGGGAGCAGCAATGTCGGTAAGCGCACAGACGGTCAACGGCGGGTGGCAGCAGACCACCAGCCCGGCGGCCGCGAAAATACCGCCCGGCATCGCATCCGTCCTTTCCGTGCTGTCCTCTTCGGCCGTGGTGCTGGACGCCGACGACCGCGTCCTGCAGGCCAGCGACGCCGCGCGATCGTTCGGCCTGGTCAAGGGGGAGCGCCTGATGGCCAGCGAACTGCTGGCCCTGGCCCGGCAGGTACGCCGGGACGGCGAGATCCGCGAGGGCGAGTTCGAGGTCACCCACGGCGGCAGCATCGGCGGCCACCTGACCAGCTTCGCGGTCCGGGTCGCGCCGCTCAGCGGGGACGTGGGGCCCGAAGGGATGGTTCTGGTCCTGGCCGAGGACCAGAGCGAGAGCCGCCGGGTCGAGGAGGTACGGCGCGACTTCGTGGCCAACGTCAGCCACGAGCTGAAGACCCCGGTCGGTGCGCTGGCCCTGCTGGCCGAGACGGTCGAGGACGCCGCCGACGACCCGGACGCGGTCCGGCGGTTCGCGGGCCGGATGCGCCAGGAGGCGTCGCGGCTGACCAACCTGGTCCAGGACATCATCACGCTGTCCCGCATCCAGGCCGCCGAGCCGGTACCCGACCCGATGTCGGTACCCGTGGACGCGGTGGTGGCCGAGGCGCTGGACCGGTGCCGGATGAAGGCCAACGCCCGCGGCATCGTGCTGGCCGACGAGGGCGACCGGGACCTCGGCGTCCACGGTGACGAAGACCTGCTGATCACGGCGATCAGGAACCTGCTCGAGAACGCCGTGGCCTACAGCCCGGAGCGGACCCGCGTGGTGGTCACCACGCGCCGCGAAGGGGACCGGGTGGAGATCAGCGTCGAGGATCAGGGCATCGGTATCCCCGAGCGGGACCTGCAGCGGATCTTCGAACGCTTCTACCGGGTCGATCCGGCCCGGTCGCGGGCCACCGGTGGCACGGGCCTCGGCCTCGCCATCGTCAAGCACGTGACCGCGGCGCACAGCGGGTCCGTGACCGTCCGGAGCGAGGAAGGCTCCGGCTCCACCTTCACCATCTCGCTGCCGTTGCGGAGTAGCCATGACAGCTCAGGCCCTGTCCAATCAGGCACTGACCAGCACGCCTAGCGCGCGTGCCAGTTCGTCGGGAGGCACCTCAGTGACACGTGTGCTCGTGGTCGAGGACGAGGAATCGTTCAGCGACGCGATCTCCTACCTGCTCCGGAAGGAGGGCTTCGAGGTCGCGGTCTGCGCCACCGGCCCGGACGCGCTCAGCGCGTTCGACCGCACCGGCGCCGACCTGGTGCTGCTCGACCTGATGCTGCCGGGCCTGCCCGGCAGCGAGGTGTGCCGGGCGCTGCGGTCCCGGTCCAACGTCCCGGTCATCATGCTGACCGCCAAGGACAGCGAGATCGACAAGGTTGTCGGCCTCGAGCTCGGGGCCGACGACTACGTGACCAAGCCGTTCTCGTCCCGCGAACTGGTGGCCCGGATGCGCGCGGTGCTGCGGCGCCGCGGCGAGCCGGACGAGGTGACGGTCTCGGCCATGGAGGCGGGCCCGGTCCGGATGGACGTCGACCGGCACGTGGTCACCGTGCGCGGCGGCCAGGTCCAGCTGCCGCTCAAGGAGTTCGAGCTGCTGCAGGTACTGCTGCGCAACGCAGACCGGGTGCTGACCCGGATGCAGCTCATCGACCGGGTCTGGGGCGCCGACTACGTGGGCGACACCAAGACCCTGGACGTGCACGTCAAGCGGCTGCGGGCCAAGGTCGAGAGCGACCCGGCCAATCCCGCCCACATCGTCACCGTGCGGGGCCTGGGCTACAAGTTCGAGCCGGTCGGCTAGGGCGGGTCCGGGTCGCCGCGCTCCAGCGCGTCCTTGAGGTCGATCAGCGCGGCGGCCGGCCCCTCGGTGAACTTGTCGATCCACCGGTCGTGAATCATCCGGATCGGCACCGGGTTGAGGAAGTGCAGCTTCTCCCGGCCGGACCGGCGGGTGACGACCAGCCCCGCCTCCTCCAGCACCCGCAGGTGCTTCATCACCCCGAACCGGGTCAGGTCGATGCCTGATTCCAGCTCGGTCAGCGTGCGGCCGTCCCGCTCGAACAGCCGGTCCAGCAGACGGCGGCGGGTCGGGTCCGCGAGTGC
>DASXMW010000124.1:0-18572 GCA_036495425.1 Streptosporangiaceae bacterium
GTCGACCTCACCGCCTCGGCCGCACATCAGCACGTGTGGCGGCCCGATGCCATCGGCTCGATCTGTTTCCTGGCGGCCAGCGCGCTGGCCTGGTACCAGGCCTGCCACGGCTGGGTCGCCTGGCGCCCCCGGTCGTGGTCATGGTGGATCACGCTGCTCAACCTGGTCGGCTCCGTGGCTTTCGGTGTGTCGGCCGTGGCCGGTTACATCAGCCCGGCGACCGGCCAGCTGCGCAATGCCGAGCGGTCAAATCTGGGTACCTTGATCGGCGCCTTGTGCTTCCTCGCCGGGGCGTTGCTGCTGCTGCCCGAGCGCACCGAGAGTGAATAGACGGCATGACACTGGGGTGGACGCCTGCGCCGCTCCCGGCCCGCCCGCTCTGGGCACCGCCCCGGTCATGTCATGTCAGCCCGCTGGAGCCGAGGCGAAGAGGTTGAGCCCGAGCGCTTCCGCCAGATACCTGGTAATCCGCTGCCCGCGCACGCTGTTGCCGGCCGCATCGAGCGGCGGGGAAAACGTGCCGACGCTCCCCTTGCCCGGCGACACCGTCAAGAGGCCTCCGCTGACTCCGCTCTTGCCGGGAAGGCCGACGTCGTACAGCCATTGGCCGGACTCCTCGTAGAGGCCAGCGGTGGCCAGCACGGCCAGGACCCGGTGGCAGTAGCGGGTGTCGATGGCTGCCTCACCGGTTACCGGGTTCACCCCGCCGTTCGCCAGCGTCGCTCCCATGACGGCCAGATCCCGCGCACTCACTCGCAGCGAACATTGGCGCGTATAGACATCAGTGGCGAGATCGGGGTCGCAGTACATGCAGCCGTAACCGTCGAGGAGGTGCGCGATACCCTGGTTGCGGTTGTTGGTCGCTGTCTCGGACGCGTAGACGTCATCGTCAATGACCAGTCTCCGCCCGGCGAAACGCGACAGCCCGGCGACGACGCTCTCGAATTTCTCCCCCGCGGTGGTGCCCGGGACCAGGCTCGTGGTGGCTATGGCCCCGGCATTGACCAGCGGGTTCATGGTCCGGTCGGCATTCAGCTCGATAGCCATCACTGAGTTGAAGGGCAGGCCCGTGCTGTTGACGCCCAGCTTCCGGCGCGCCTCTTCATGCCCCAGCATCTGGCAGACCAGGGCGAAGACGAAGACCTTGGAGATGCTCTGGATGGCAAACTCCTGGTCAGCATCGCCGATCGAGAACACCCGGCCGCCGACCCCGGCCACGCATACGCCGAAGGCCGTGGGCGACGCCGTCGCGAGGGCCGGAATGTAGTCGGCGACGGTTCCTTCGTCGACCGGGAGAAATCGCTCGTAGGCCTCATTGACCAGGGCCCGGACCTCGCTCTCGGGCGGAAGTGCCCCGGTCGATACCCGTTCGGTTTCGGGGTGGTCCTGCGGGGCGGTACCAAGGTCCATGATCATCCTTCGGTCAGGGGCCGATCTCACCCCCAGACACCGATGTGGTTGGGTCCAGGTCAAATCTGGCGCTGGCGGCTCGCGGCCACCTCATCCGTGCCGGGTGATCTGCGCCGAGGCTCTGAACCGCTTACGGCAACGACAGGCCCGTGTGCGCGGCCAGGAAGGCCAGCAGGTCGGCGGACAACGCCACCGAGCGGCTCACCGCACGGCTGGAATGCCCCACGTCCGCCTCGCGCCGCAGCAGGACCGGCCGGTCCGCCAGCGAACCGGTCGTGGCGTACTGCAGCGCCGCGCACATCTTTCGGGCGTGCAGGGGGTCCACGCGGGTGTCGTTGTCGAACACGGTGAACAGCACGCCGGGATAGCGGGTTCCCGGCACCACGTGGTGGTACGGCGAATAGGACAGCAGCCAGCCCAGCTGCTCGGGGTCGCCGGCCGTGCCGTACTCGCTGTTCCAGGTCTGGCCCAGGCCGAATTTTTCGTAGCGCACCATGTCCAGCAGCGGCGCCGAACACACCACCGCCGCGTACAGGTCCGGGCGCTGGGTGAGCGCCGCCCCAACCAGCAGGCCGCCGTTCGAACCGCCGTAGCTGCCGAGCTGGCCCGGGGTGGTCCAGCCGTCGGCGACGAGCTTTTCCGCGGCCGCGTGGAAGTCGTCGAACACGTTCTGCCGCTGGCCCAGCATGCCGGCCCGGCGCCAGTCCTCGCCTTCCTCGCTGCCGCCGCGCAGCCCGGCGATCGCGTACACGCCGCCCGCCTCGACCCAGGCCAGCACGGTGGCCGAATAACCCGGGGTCATGCTGATACCGAATCCGCCGTAGCCGTACAGCACCGTGGGCCGGGGCTGGTCCGGCCCGTCCGCGGGGCTGATGACCAGCATCCGGACCACCGTCCCGTCGGCCGACTCGTAGGCCACCTGCTGGGCGTGCACCGGCGGGGCTTGCACCGACCCGGGCGCCCGGGCCCACACCCGGGCCCCGGCCGCGGCCCCGGCGCTCGCGTCGTAGTACATGACGGTGGCGGGCGTGGTGTTGTCGGTGTAGGCGAACCAGGCCTCATGGCCGCCTTCCGGCCGTTCGCTGATCCCGCCCACCGTGCCCGGCCCGGGCAGCGGCACCGACCCGGTCCGCGCGCCGGTGGCCAGGTCGTGCACGCTGATCTCACTGATCGCATGCCGCGTCCGCAGCGCCAGCAGAACCGGCCCTACCCCGGAAGCCCCGGAAGCCGCGGAAGCCTCACCAGTGCCATCCAGGATCGCGTACCCCTCCAGCACCGCCGCTAGGTCGGCGGGCAGCAGGTCACGCCAGGTCTCCGGCCCCGGCTCGGCCGGATCGGCCACCGCCAGCCGCCCCCGGGGCGCGTCCAGGTCGGTGAACAGGTACAGCCGCCCGTCCCGGCCGACCCGGGCCCCGGTCTGCGCGTCCACGCCCTCCTGCACCACCCGCAGCTCCGGGCTGGCCGGGCCGGTGGCGTCCAGGTCGGCGATCCACAGGTCGTTGCGAGGTTCGGTGCCACGGGAGGCGCTGACCGTGAGCCAGCGCCCGTCCAGGCTGACCGAAGCCGAGTAGTAGGTCGTCTTGTCCCGGCCCTCGCCGAAGATCAGCACGTCGTCGTCGGCGGGCGCGCCCACGTAGTGCAGGTAGACCCGGCGGTGGAACTGCTCTTCCCCGGCCGGCACCAGATCCGGGGCCAGCCGCCGGGTGTAGTAGAACGCCTTGCCACCCGGCAGCCAGGCGATCCGCGAGTACCGGCAGCGGTCGATCGGCCCGTCGGCCAGGTCGCCGGTGGCCACGTCCATGATCCGCAGCACCGACTCCTCGTTGCCGCCCTCGGACAGCTGGTAGGCCAGCAGCCGGCCTTCCTTGTCCGGCTGCCAGCCGTCCAGCGTGGTCTTGCCGCTGGGATCGATCGCGGCCGGGTCGATCAGCGTCCGCCCGGCCGTGGCCTCCCCGGGCCCATCCGGCCCGCCGGGCCCCGCGGTCCCGGGGTCCACGGTGCACAGCACCGCGTGCTCCTGGCCGGGCAGCCGCCGGGTGAAGAACTGCCGGTCCCCGCGCCAGACCGGGACCCCGACGTGACCGGTACCGGTCAATTCAAGAATTCTTTCGGCCAGCTGAGCAGCCCCGGGCAGGGCGGACCCATGGCGGCGGAACAGCTCGTCCTGGCCCCGTAGCCAGCCCTCGGTCTGCGGGCTGGCCGCGTCCTCCAGCCAGCGGTAGGGGTCGCTGACCTCGAACCCGGACAGGTCCTCGGTCAGGTCGAGCCGAGGCGCATCCGGGTACCCGTCAGTTGCAGGATCAAGGGCCATGGATCCGACCCTAGCCGGGCCCGGCACCCTAGCCGGAAGCAATGCGACTCTCCTGCGTGTTTACTCTTTTGTAGTAGCGGTCGAGCGCTTCAGCGGACACACTAGGAACACGGTGCTCCTCTGATGCGAAACCGCCCAGCGGAGGTGGGAGTGCGAAGAGTCCTGCTGCTCAACGTCACGTATGAGCCGCTTACCACAGTGGGGCTGCGTCGCGCCGTCTGCCTGGTGCTCAGCGGGAAAGCCGAGATGGTCCATGACGACACCGCCGGGGCGACCCTGCATTCCGCGTCGGTGACCCTGGCCACCCCGTCGGTCATCCGGCTCCGGCGTTATGTCCGGATCCCGTACCGCAACCGGGTCCCGCTGACCCGCGCGGCGCTGATGCGGCGGGACAACTACCGGTGCGCGTACTGCGATCAGAAGGCCGACACCATCGACCACGTGATCCCGCGCAGCCGCGGCGGCCCCCACTCGTGGGAGAACTGCGTGGCCTCCTGCACCACCTGCAACCACCAGAAGGCCGACCGCCTGCTGGAGGAGCTCGGCTGGACGCTGGCCGCGACGCCCTCGGTGCCGCGGGGCGCGCACTGGCGGCTGATCGGCGTGGCTCGCGACGGCGACCCCCAGTGGGCCGCCTACCTCCGGGAACCGACCGCCGCCTGACCGCCCGGCCCCCCGGCCCGGCAGGCCAGCGTGAATAAGCTCAAGATTCGAGCTTAATTTGGCCGAGAGCGGAATGGGCGGCGCCCGGATTCGCTTGGAGCCTTGGTGACCACTTTGAATGGCTGGTGGCGGTCACGGCCTGCCCTCGCCCGCCCAACCCCGCCCGAAGACCCGGCCGGCCCGTCCGCGGCCCCGCTGACTTCCACGGCCCGCGCCGCGGTGCAGGCCGTCGTGCACGCGACCCCGGAATCGCTGACCCTGGCCCGCCGCCGGGCCCAGCCGCGGATCGTCTACATCGCCCGGCTGACGCTGACCGCGGTCTTCGCCTACCTGGCCGCGGCCCAGTTCGCCGGCCACAAGGGCCCGGTGCTGGCCCCGCTGACCGCGCTGCTGGTCGTCCAGGTGAGCCTGACCCACACGCTGCGCAGCGTGGCCCAGCGGGTGATCAGCGTGGTGGCCGGGGTCCTGGTCGCGGTGGGCCTGTCGGTGGTGGTCGGCTTCACCTGGTGGAGCCTGGGCATCCTGATCGCGGTGGCCCTGGCCGTGGGCCTGGTGCTCCGGCTCGGTGACGACCTGCTCGAGGTGCCGATCAGCGCGATGCTGATCCTGTCCGCGGTCGGCAGCACGAGCGCGGCCACCAGCCGGGTCGTCGAGACGCTGATCGGCGCGGCCGCCGGGCTGATCGGCGGCCTGGTCTTCAACCCGGTCCGGCTGCAGCCCGCCGAGGAGGCGGTCGACGACCTGTCCGGCCAGCTGGCCGACCTGCTCGACCAGATCGCCGGGGACATCGAGGACGGTGCCGACGCCAGCCGCAGCGCCGAACGCCTCAACCAGGCCCGCGCGCTCGGCGGCGAGATCGGGCGGGTGGACCGGGCCCTGACCGAGTCCGAGGACAGCCTCCGGCTCAACCCGGGCGCACGCATCCTGCCCCAGGCCGCCATCCCGCTGCGGACCGGCCTGGAAACCCTGGAACGGGCCGCGGTCACGGTGCGGGTCATCGCCCGCTGGGCCGCGGACGCGTCCCGGCCCGAGGCCGACAGCCCGCTGCGGGACCCGGAGGTCCGGGCCCACCTGAGCGAGGTGCTGCGCGAGCTGGCCGTCGCGGTCGGCTCGGTCGGCGACCACGTGCGGGCGGGCATCGCCACCGCGGTGGCCGGCCCGGCCGCGCGGGACGGGGTCATCCGCCCGCACACGCTGCGGCACCGTCCGGCCTCGGCCAAGGCCGTGCCCGCCCCGGAGAAGGTCGAGAGCGACCTGGACTACAGCCTGTCCCGGGCCGGAGAACTGCAGGACGAACTGGCCGGCCTGCTGCGGGCCGAGCCCGCGCCCGCGCTGGCCGACTGGTCGCTGCGCGGTGAGCTGCTCATGCTGCTGGACCGGCTCCGGTCCGACCTGCAGGAGGAGTACCAGGCCCAGGCCCGGCAGAACTGGCCGGGCCGCGGCAAGGCCCGCGCCCGGCGCCCCCGGTGGGTGCCGCGGCCACCCGCCACCCGTCCCCGGGGCCGCGCCCGGCGGGGGACCCGGGCCCACGAGAGCACCGGTCCCCAGCCTCGGCTGCGGGTCCGCCGGGACCGCGAGGCCACCGGCCCGCAGCCCCGCCCGCACGGCCGGCGGGACGCCTGAAAAACTTGACCCATACCAGAGGAGGAAGCCATGACTGGCACGCCCAACGCAGCCGAAGCAGGCACCATCGACGTCGGTGGCGACCTGACCGTCAACCGGCTCGGCTACGGCGCCATGCGGATCACCGGCCCCGGAATCTGGGGTGACCCGCCGGACCGTGACCGGGCCAAGGCCGCGCTCCGCCGCGCGGTCGAGCTCGGCGTGAACTTCATCGACACCGCCGACTCCTATGGCCCCGACGTCAGCGAGTCGCTGATCGCCGAGACCCTGTACCCGTACCCGGACGACCTGGTCATCGCGACCAAGGGCGGCCAGCTCCGGCCCGGCCCGCACCAGTGGGAGCCGGACGGCCGCCCCGAGCACCTGCGCGAGGTACTGGAGGGCAGCCTGCGACGGCTCAAGCTGGAGCAGATCCCGCTCTACCAGCTCCACCGGGTCGACCCCAAGGTGCCGATCGAGGAGTCGGTCGGCGCGCTGGCCGAGCTCAAGGACCAGGGCAAGATCCGGCACGTGGGCCTGTCCAACGTGAACGAGGAGCAGCTCAGGAAGGCCGAGCGGATCGTCCCGATCGTGTCCATCCAGAACCGCTACAACGTCACCGACCGCAGCTCGGAGACCCTCGTCGACCTGTGTGAGCAGGAGGAGCTGGCCTTCCTGCCCTGGGCCCCGATCCAGGACGCCGACGACGTCGACGTGATCACCAAGGTCGCGCGGGACCACGGGTACTCGCCGCGCCAGATCGTGCTGGCCTGGCTGCTGGCCCGGTCGCCGCAGATGCTGCCCATCCCCGGGTCCGGCTCGCCCGAGCACGTCGAGGACAACGTCACCGCGGCCACCATCAAGCTCGACCAGGGCGAGGTCGCGGCCATCACCGACGCCTACCCGGCGAGCTGACCCGGCCTGACCGATCCGTCCGGGGGCTCCGCGACCGCACCCAGGTCGCGGAACTCCCGCTGGGTCAGCGCGCCCAGCACGGCCACGATGACGATGGCCACCGCCACCGGGAAGTAGGGGGCCGGGCCGTACCGGTGCACCAGCGGCCCCGCCAGCCCGGCCGCCAGCGGCAGCATGCCCCACGCGGCCAGCATGATCAGGCTCATCACCCGGCCCAGCATCGGCGCGGGCGCCCACCGCTGCAGCAGGGTGATCAGCAGTACGTTGCCGAAGCCGTTGGCCAGGCCCAGCCCGAACGCGGCCGCCGCCGCGCCGGGCAGGCCGCCCAGGAACGGCAGGGCCATGATGGCCAGGCCCTCCACCACGAAGCTGAGCGCCGACCGCACCGCGGGCCGCACCGGCCGGGAGGGCCGTCCCACCGCCGGGCCGCGCAGCCCGGCCAGGTTCCCCGCTACCGAGCCCGCCCCCAGGCAGGCCATCATCGCGGCGTAGCCGATGGCCCCGAAGCGGAAGTGGGCCAGCGTGGGCGTGGCCACCTCCAGCGCCCCGTCCGAGGCCAGGTTGGCCACGATGACCACGACCAGCATGATCTGCAGCAGGCGCTCCCGGCGGACCAGCGGCCACAGCCGCTCGGCCGCGGCCGCCGGTGCCATGTGTCCCTCCGGCCGCTCCAGCCGCGGCCTGGCCGGCCGCCCCGGGATCAGGGCCAGCGTGGCCGCGGACACCGCGAACGAGGCGGCGTCGGCGGCGAACGCGCAGGCGGGCCCGGCCAGGGCCACCAGCGGGCCGCCCAGCGCCGGGCCGATCAGGTTGCCCCCTTCGGCGGCCGCGCTGGCGATCGCGTTGCCCGCCTGGAGCTGGGCCGGCGGCAGCAGCAACGGCATCAGCGCGTACGAGGGCGGGATGAACAGCCCCTCGCTGGCCCCGGTCAGCGCGGCCACCGGTCCCAGGGCCAGCAGCGTGGCCTGGTGCCTTAAGGCCACCACGGCCAGCACACCGACCAGCACGCAGCGGGTGGCGTCGGCCACCAGCATCAGCGTGCGTGCCCCCACCCGGTCCGAGAGCAGGCCGCCCACCGGGATCAGCGCCGTCCGTGGCGCCCCGTAGCAGGCCAGCACCATGCCCAGCAGCACCGCGTTGCCGTGCTCGGTCAGGGTCAGCCACGGCAGCGCGACCGCGTAGCAGCTGTCCCCGGTGGCCGACGTGAACTGCCCGGCGGCCAGGAACCGGAAGCTGCGGTTGGCCAGCGGCCCGTACCGCCAGGCGGCGCGCAGCCGCCCGGCGACGTGCAGCCGCCTCGCACGGCTGACAGCGAGGGTCACGACACGTCCTCCGAACGGCCAGCAGAACCTGGCCCGGCTTTCATACGTATGTCACCGCGATCACAAAAGGAACGCCCTGGACAAAGAAACGGGGCAAACACCGCAAACGGTTCGAAGATGGCCGTGACCGGGGAAGTATCACGCCCCCCGTGCGTTACACCCAGCGGGAGGCCAGCCCGCCCGCCGCCAAGCAGCCCGGCCGAGCCCCCCGCCCGCCGAAGCCAAGGGAGCCACCATGACCACGCCGGACGCCAGCGACCGCATCACCGCCCTGCGCCAGAGCCTGGGCCGCACCGGGATCTGGTCGACGTCTCCGGAGGCCTATGGGGTGGACGGGCGCGACCTCGCCGCCACCGTGGAAAAACACGGCTTCGGCTCGCTGTGGCTGGGCGGCAGTCACATGACCCCCGACGCCTTCACCAAGCTGGTGGCGCTGCTGGACGGGTCCAGCTCGCTGATCATCGGCACCGGGATCGCCAGCATCTGGGGCCGGGATCCGTCCGACATGCGGCAGGGTGCGGACACCTTGTCCAAGGGCTTCCCCGGGCGGTTCATCCTCGGCCTGGGGGTCAGCCACGCGCCCGCGGTGGAGAGCCTCGGCCGGTCCTACGACCGCCCGTACAGTGCCATGGAGCGCTACCTGGACGAGATGGACCACCCGTCCGGGCACGCCCCTGACGGCCCGGGGGAGCGCAGCCCGGGGGAGCGGGCCGTCCGGGTCCTGGCCGCGCTCGGCCCCCGCATGCTGGAGCTGTCCCGCGACCAGGCCGACGGGGCCCACCCCTACTTCAGCCCGGTCGACCACACCGCGTTCTGCCGCCAGGTCCTCGGCCCGGGCAAGCTGCTCATCCCCGAGCAGGCCGTGGTGCTCACCGAGGACCGGGCGGCCGCTCTCGAGGGCGCCCGCGCCTATGCCCAGCGCTACCTGCAGATGCCCAACTACGTATCGAACCTGCGCCGCTTCGGCTTCGGCGACGCGGACACCGAGGGCGCGGGCAGCGACCGCCTGATCGACGCGATCATCCCGCACGGCCCGGCCGTCATCGCCGAGCGCGTCCGCCAGCACCTGCAGGCCGGCGCCGACCACGTGCTGCTCCAGCCCCTGGGCCGGGACGGCAGGTTCGCCATCGGCGACCTCGCCCCGCTGGCCGAGGCCCTGGCCGGCAGCTGACCCGGGCGCCCCGCTCGAAATGGCAGGATCACGCCGGGAACTGGCGGCAGGTCGGCTACGCAGGCCCCGGGTGGGCGGGTACGGTCGGAGCATGACGAATTCGACGCCAGCCGACGCCCCGGCGGCCCCGGCCACCGCGCCGTTCGGCCGGATGCTGACGGCGATGATCACCCCGATGACGCCGGATGGTGCCGTGGACTACGACGGGGCCGTGCGGCTGGCGTCGTACCTGGTGGATGACATGCGCAACGACGGCCTGGTCGTCAGCGGCACCACCGGGGAGTCACCCACCACCAGCGACGAGGAGCAGGACCGCCTGCTGCGCACGGTGGTCGAAGCCGTCGGTGACCGGGCCTCGATCGTGGCCGGCGTCGGCACCAACGACACCGCCCACACCAAGGAGCTGACCCGCCGGGCCCAGCAGGCCGGGGCGGACGGGCTGCTGGTCGTCACCCCGTACTACAACAAGCCGCCCCAGCCCGCGCTGGAAGCCCACTTCCGCGCGGTCGCCGACGTCGCCGAGCTGCCGGTCATGCTGTACGACATCCCGGGCCGGACCGGGACCCCGATCGCCACCGAGACCCTGATCCGGCTGGCCGACCACGAGAACATCGTGGCGGTCAAGGACGCCAAGGAAGACGTGGCCGGCACCTCCGAGGTGCTGGCCCGCACCGATCTCGTGTACTACTGCGGCGCGGACATGGTGAACCTGCCCTGGCTGTCGCTGGGCGCGGTCGGCTTCGTCAGCGTGGTCGGCCACGTGGTCGGCGACCTGCTGCACGAGATGATCGACGAGTTCGAGGCGGGTCAGGTCGGCCGGGCCCGCGAGCTGCACCTGGCCCTGCTGCCCATCTACACCGGCCTGTTCCGCAACCAGGGCCTGGTCATGACCAAGGCCGCGCTGAACCTGCTCGGCCTGCCGGCCGGCCCGGTGCGCCCGCCGCTGGCCGACGCCACCGATGCGGAGATCCGGCGGCTGCGGGAAGATCTTGAAGCGGGCGGAATCAAGCTGCCCACGAACGGCTGACCCTCACGGGCAGCTGACATCACAGACTGAGAAAGAGCGGATTAGAACACAGTGAGTCATCCCCACCCCGAGCTACCCCCGCCCCCGCCACTGGCTGAAGGAGGACTGCGGGTCGTCGCCCTCGGTGGCCTCGGCGAAATCGGCCGGAACATGACCGTGTTCGAGTACGGCGGGCGCCTGCTCGTCGTCGACTGCGGCGTCCTGTTCCCCGAGCCCGACCAGCCGGGTGTCGACCTGATCCTGCCCGACTTCCGCTACCTGGAAGGCCGGTTCGACCAGATCGAGGCGGTCGTGCTGACCCACGCCCACGAGGACCACATCGGCGCCCTGCCCTACCTGCTGCGGGAGCGTCAGGACATCCCGCTGGTCGGGTCCCGGCTGACCCTGGCCCTGGTCCGCAGCAAGCTCACCGAGCACCGGCTGACCCCGGTCGTGAACGAGGTCGTCGAGGGCGACCGCCAGCAGGCCGGCCCGTTCGAGCTGGAGTTCCTCTCGGTCAACCACTCGATCCCGGACGCGCTGGCCGTGGCCATCCGGACCCCGGCCGGGCTGGTGCTGCACACCGGCGACTTCAAGATGGACCAGCTGCCGCTGGACCACCGGCTGACCGACATCGGCGGGTTCGCCCGCCTGGGCGCGGACGGCGTCGACCTGCTCATGTCGGACTCCACCAACGCTGAGGCCCCCGGCTTCACCACCAGCGAGCGGGCCATCGCCCCGGTGCTGGACGAGGTGTTCAGCACGGCCGAGAAGCGCATCATCGTGGCCTGCTTCGCCAGCCACGTGCACCGGGTCCAGCAGGTCCTGGACGCCGCGGCCAAGCACGGCCGCAAGGTCGCGTTCGTGGGCCGGTCCATGGTCCGCAACATGGGCGTGGCCCGCGACCTGGGCTACCTGCACGTGCCCGGGGGCATGCTGGTCGACATGCGCGAGGCCGAGGAGATGCGGCCGCAGGACGTGGTGCTGATCTCCACCGGCTCCCAGGGCGAGCCGATGTCGGCGCTGTCCCGGATGGCCGGCCGCGACCACCCGATCCGGATCGCCGAGGGCGACACCGTGGTCCTGGCCTCATCGCTCATCCCCGGCAACGAGACCGCGGTCTACCGGGTCATCAACGGCCTGACCCGGCTCGGGGCCATCGTCATCCACAAGGGCGGCTCGCTGGTGCACGTGTCCGGCCACGCCAACGCCGGGGAACTGCTGTTCGTGCTGAACGTGACCAAGCCGGGCAACTTCCTGCCCGTGCACGGCGAGTGGCGGCACCTGCGGGCCCACGCCAACCTGGCCGCCCTGACCGGCGTGCCCGAGGCCAACATCGTGATCGCCGAGGACGGCGTGGTCGTCGACCTGGTCGACGGCCAGGCCCGGATCGTCGGCGCGGTGCCGTGCGGCTACGTCTACGTGGACGGCCTGTCGGTCGGCGAGGTCACCGACGAGCAGCTCAAGGACCGGCGGATCCTCGGTGAGGAGGGCTTCGTCTCGGTGATCATCGTGCTCGACTCGACCACCGGCAAGGCCGTGGCCCTGCCCGAGCTGCACGCCCGCGGCTCCGGCATCGACGAGGCGGCGCTGGCCGAGGTCCGGCCCAAGATCGACGAGGCCCTGGCCCGGGCCGCCGCCGAGGGCATCACCGACGCCCACCAGATCCAGCAGCTGATCCGCCGGGCCGTAGGCCGCTGGGTCAGCGACAACTACCGCCGCCGGCCCATGATCATCCCGCGCGTGATCGAGGTCTGACCGGGCCGCCCGCGGGCCGGCGCGAGCCGGCCCGCGGGCCGCGCCCGTCAGTGCCGCGGGGCGTACATGATGACCGCCACCCCGATCAGGCAGATCAGGGCGCCGATGATGTCGAACCGGTCGGGGCGGTAGCCGTCGGCGACCGCGCCCCAGGCCAGTGAGCCCGCGATGAAGATCCCGCCGTAGGCGGCCAGGATCTGGCCGAAGTGGGAGTCCGGCTGCAGGGTGGCCGCGAACCCGTACAGGCCGAGCGCGACGACCCCGGCCCCGATCCACACCCAGCCGCGGTGCTCGCGCACCCCCTGCCACACCAGCCAGGCGCCGCCGATCTCCAGCAGCGCGGCCAGGATGAACAGCGCGATCGAGCGCACGACGAGCACGGATCTCCTCCCGGAGGATCAGCGGCGGCAGCCTCAGAACGATGCTGCTCATGGACCGTGAGCCTACGGAACTGGAGAAGTTGTACCGGTGCCGGCCGCAGCCGGATTCGTGGGCAGAAGCGGCGCTAGGCGCGGACGGCCGCGACGGGGTCGCCGGCGATGAGCGCGGCCAGCTCGGCCATCCGCTCGGCGCCGTCGGCGGCCACGTGCCGGGCGGTGAACTGCCGGATCAGGCCCAGGCCGCCGGGGTCGAGGCTGGTCACCCCGCCGCCGGCCGCGGCCCGCTGCCGCCAGCCCGCGATCACCTCGTCGAGCTGCCCGCGCATGCCGTCCAGCCGCAGCGAGGCCTCGGCGACCGGCCACTGGTCCAGCGACCGCCCGGCCCGCTCGGCCCGCGCCACGGCCAGGTCGAACATCCGGCGGGCCACGGCGTAGCTGACCATGCCGGCCAGCGACAGCCCCCAGGCGTACATCCCCGCCACCAGCGCGCTGCCGTGCGTTTCCGGTGTGCCGTGCGTTTCCGGTGTGCGCTGTGCACCCGGGGCGCCCAGCCGCTGCCGGGCCACCGGCCGGAATCCCGCCCCGGCCCGGCTGACGAACCCGTGCCCGATGGCGGGCCGGCCCGGCGCGCGGGCGTCCGCGCTGCGCACGGCCAGCCAGTCCCAGTCCGGCGGTAGCACGTGCGGTGTCTCCAGGTCGCGGCTGGCCCCGTACCCGGCGAACACCGCTCCCCGCGCCGCCTCACTCAAGATCCAGCCCGGCCCCTCATGTCCCGGGCTGGCCACGTCTCCGCTGGCCAGCGCGTCGGCGGCGGCCCCGACCCAGGCGTGGTGGGCGTTCACGGCCCAGGCGGCGGCTGGGGCCCGCGCCGCCAGCTGCCGCTGGGCGCAGGCCAGGTCGGCCAGGTTCAGCCCGCTCCCGCCGAACCGGGCGGGCAGGGCCAGCGTCAGGTACCCACTGTCCCGCAGCACGGCCAGGTCGGCCGCCAGCAGCCCAGGATCGGGCCGGTGCGGGCCGGTAACGCCTGCGGCGCCGGGCGCGGGCCGCGAGGCCAGCCGTCCCAGCAATCCATGGGGGAGGGGGCCGGTTTCATCGGCTGGCGTCAGGCCCATGCCGCCGCCCCTCCTTCGCCGTCACCAAGCTCACCACGTCAACCTCAGCACGACCCCGGCCCTAAAGTCAACTAAACTGGTTGGAAAACTATGAAAGAGGGCCGGGCCGCGCCGGAAGGCACCCGCCGGCAGGAATGGGCCGCGCTCAGGGGCGGGAAGCGGGGGAGGGTCAGGCGTTCAGCACGCGGACCGGATGGCCCTCGAGGTAGGCGGCGATGTCCTCCACCGCTTCGGAGTAGAACACCCGGTAGGTCTCGTCGGTGACGTAGCCGATGTGCGGGGTGAGCACGGTGTTCGGCGCCGACCGGAGCGAGTCGCCCAGCGGCAGCGGCTCGGTGTCGTACACGTCCAGAGCGGCCCCGGCGATCTGGCCGCCGCGCAGCGCGGCCAGCAGCGCCCGGGTGTCCACGATGGGCCCGCGCGAGGTGTTGACCAGGTAGGCGGTGGGCTTCATCAGGCCGAACTCGGCCGCCCCGACCAGTCCGGTGCTGCGCGGGCTCAGCTTGTAGTGGATGCTCACCACGTCCGACCGGGCGAACAGCTGCTCCTTGCTGACCGGCTCGGCGCCGGCCTCCCGGGCCTGGTCCGGGTCGAGGTTCTGGCTCCAGGCCAGGACCTCCATGCCGAAGGCCTGCCCGTACCGGGCCAGCTGGCGGCCCTGGCGGCCCAGCCCGGCTAGGCCCAGCCGCTGGCCGCGCAGGCCCATCCCGATCGTCCGCTGCCAGCCGCCCCGCACGTTCACCGCGGCCCCGCCCGCCCCGGCCGACTCGCGCATCCGCCGGTCCTCTTCCGGAATGTGCCGGACCAGGGCCAGGATCAGGCCCCAGGTCAGCTCGGCGGTGGCCCCGGACACCCCGTTGGTCCCGCACACCGTGATCGCGCCCTGGCGGGCCGCCTCGAGGTCGATCGCGATGTTGCTCATGCCCGTGGTGACCAGCAGCTTCAGGTCGGGGAGCGCCGCCAGCAGGCTGGCCGGGAACGCGGTCCGCTCGCGCATGGCCACGATCACGTCGAACGGCCGCAGCGTGGTCGCCAGCAGTTCGTGCCGCGCGATGTGCTCGGTGAACACGGTGATCTCGGGCGACCCGGGCAGGCTCTTCCAATCCGCGTAGCCGAGTGCGACGTTCTGGTAGTCGTCCAGAATCGCGATCCGCATCACGCGCTCCCCGTTCTTCAATTTCGTCTAAGGACGCAGAGCGACCCTACTCGCCCCCGTGACTCTGGTCTCATCCCCGGGCCAGATCGCGGCCGGGGCGGCCGGCCCGCGGCTGATACGGTCAGCCGTGGTGACCGCCCGACCCCTGGAGGACAACGCAAATGCCCTGGCTGGACGCGCTGACGACCAAGGCCCTCGACCGTGAGCAGCCCACCCGGGACGAAGCGCTCGCCGTCCTGTCCAGCTCCGATGACGAGCTGCTGGACGTGGTGGCGGCCGCGTTCACGGTGCGGCGGCGGTTCTTCGGCCGCCGGGTCAAGCTCAACTACCTGGTCAACGTCAAGAGCGGCCTGTGCCCCGAGGACTGCTTCTACTGCTCGCAGCGGCTCGGCTCGGACGCGGACGTGCTCAAGTACAGCTGGCTCAAGCCGGACGAGGTGCTGGCCGCGGCCGAAGCGGGCGTGACCGCCGGGGCCAAGCGGGTCTGCCTGGTGGCCAGCGGCCGCGGGCCGGCCGACCGGGACATCAGCCGGGTGTCGGAGATGATCGGCTCGTTCAAGGCCGAGCATCCCGGCGTCGAGGTGTGCGCGTGCCTGGGGCTGCTCCGCCAGGACCAGGCCGAGCGGCTGCGCGCGGCCGGTGCCGACGCCTACAACCACAACCTCAACACCGCCGAAGCCCACTACGGCGACATCTGCACCACGCACGGGTTCGCCGACCGGGTCGATACCGTGCGGCAGGCGGCGGCGGCCGGGCTGTCGCCCTGCTCGGGCCTGATCGCCGGGATGGGGGAGACCGACGCCGACCTGGCCGACGCGGCCTTCGCCCTGCGTGAGCTGGACCCGGACTCGGTGCCGGTCAACTTCCTCATCCCGTTCGACGGCACCCCGCTGGCCGGGAAGTGGACCCTCACCCCCCAGCGCTGCCTGCGCATCCTGGCCATGGTCCGGTTCGTCTGCCCGGACGCCGAGGTCCGGCTGGCCGGCGGGCGTGAGATCCACCTGCGCTCACTGCAGCCGCTGGACCTGCACATCGCCAACTCGATCTTCCTGGGCGACTATCTGACCAGCGAGGGCCAGGCGGGCCAGCAGGACCTGGAGATGATCGCGGACGCGGGCTTCACCGTCGAAGGTGCGGCTGAGCCCACCCTGCCCGAGCACCGCCGCGACCTGATCAAGGTCCGCCGCCGCGGCGCGGGCACCGAACTGCCGGCCAACACCTGAGGCCACCCGCCCTGCGCCCGCGGCGGAACCGGGCGACACACCCCGCTCGGTCGTAGGGGACGGCCCGGATCTTCGTTACCGTGGGGATCATGGCCACCCGTGCGCCCAAGGGTTCCACCCGCCCGCGCGGCGGGAGTTCCGGTGACTTCCGCGCGGAGCCGTCCGGCCCTGCCCGGCGCAAGCCCGCGGCTGGCTCGCGGTCGGCCACCCGCAGCCCGGCCAAGCCCCGCACCACCAGCAGCCGGACCCGCGGCAAGGCCCGGTCCAAGAGCAGCACCGCCCGCGGCCGCCGGCCCGCCCCGGCCCGGTCCCGGGACCCGATCCTGATCCTCGTCGGGTGGGTCGGGCACGCGCTGGCCGCGGCCTGGATGGTGGTGGCGGGCACCCTCGGCTTCGCCGCCCGCCGGGTCGGCAGCAGCGCCCGCGACCTCGAGCCCGAGCACCGCCGGGACGGGGTGGGCCTGGTCTGGCTGGTCGTGGCGATCGTGCTGGCCGCCAGCATCTGGTGGGGCATGGACAACCTGGCCGGCCGGGCGGTCTCCGCGTTCGTGCACGGCGCCGCCGGGTCGGCGGCCTGGCTGACCCCGCTGCTGGCCGGCCTGGTTTCCTGGCGCTACCTGCGCCACCCCGAGCACAACACCCAGGCCGGCCGCCAGGTGATCGGCTGGGCCGCGCTGGCCGTCGGCGTGCTGGGCCTGGTCCACATCGCCAACGGCTCGCCCGCGCCCGCCGACGGCGCCACCGCCATGCGGCACGCGGGCGGGCTGATCGGCTTCGTGGCCTCGGTCCCGCTGTCCAAGGCCCTGACCGCCTACGTGACCGCGCCGGTGCTGGCCCTGGTGTCCGTGTTCGGCATCCTGGTCATCACCGGCACCCCGCTGCACCGGGTGCCGGAGCGGGTCGAAGAGGCGCGCGAGTTCTTCGGCCGCCGGACCCGGGTCTTCGGTGCGGACGAAGACTACGACCACGAGTACGGCCAAGGCGATGAGCCCGCCGAGCTCGAGAGCGGCGGCCGCCGCATCCGCGGCCAGCTGGGCAGGGCCGCCCGCGGCGCCAAGGGCGCCATCGAGGGCGGCGACCGGATCAAGCCCTACGATTCCCCGCTGCTCACCCCGGGCGCCAAGGGGCGCAAGAACCAGCCGCTCGATGACCCGGCCGCTGGGCTGGGCGACCCCGGTGGCCCGCCCCCCGACGCGCAGGCCGGCCCGGCCACCGACGAGGGCCTGCTGGAGGCGCTCGGCTTCCTGCCCGGGGCGCCCGGCACCGGTGGCCCCGCCGTGGCCGGGGACGCCGCGGCCGACGCCCCGCCCGCGCCCGCTGGGCCAGGGCCTGCCGTGGGCAGGCCTGCCCCGCCCGCCACCGCGCCCCTGGAGCAGGAGCACTTCCGCAAGCCCGAGCAGCTCACGCTGACCGGCGCCGCCGACACCAGCTACACGCTGCCGCCCGCCGCGCTGCTGCGCCCCGGCTCCGCGCCCAAGGCCCGCACCAAGGCCAACGAGACCATCGTGCGCGCGCTGTCCGAGGTGCTGGAGCAGTTCAACGTGGACGCCCAGGTCACCGACTTCCAGCGCGGCCCCACCGTGACCCGCTACGAGATCGAGCTCGGGCCCGCGGTCAAGGTCGAGCGGGTCACCGCGCTGAGCAAGAACATCTCCTACGCGGTCAAGAGCGCGGACGTCCGGATCATCTCCCCGATCCCGGGCAAGTCCGCGATCGGGGTGGAGATCCCCAACGTCGACAAGGAGATCGTCAGCCTCGGCGACGTGCTCAAGTCCCAGGTCGCGATCACCGACCACCACCCGATGGTGGTCGGGCTGGGCAAGGACGTCGAGGGCCACACCGTCGTGGCCAACCTGGCCAAGATGCCGCACATGCTGATCGCCGGCGCCACCGGCTCCGGCAAGTCGGTCTGCATCAACGGCCTGATCACCTCGGTGCTGACCCGGGCCACCCCGGACGAGGTGCGGATGATCCTGGTCGACCCCAAGCGGGTCGAGCTGAGCATCTACGAGGGCATCCCGCACCTGATCACCCCGATCATCACCAACCCCAAGAAGGCCGCCGAGGCGCTGGAATGGGTGGTGGGCGAGATGGAGCGCCGCTACGACGACCTGGCCGCCTCCGGCTTCCGGCACGTGGACGACTTCAACAAGGCGGTCCGGGCCGGCAAGCTGACCGCACCGCCCGGCAGCGAGCGGGTCTACCAGCCCTATCCGTACCTGCTGGCCATCGTGGACGAGCTGGCCGACCTGATGATGGTCGCCCCGCGCGACGTCGAGGACGCGGTGGTGCGCATCACCCAGCTGGCCCGCGCGGCCGGCATCCACCTGGTGCTGGCCACCCAGCGGCCCAGCGTCGACGTGGTGACCGGCCTGATCAAGGCCAACGTGCCGTCCCGGCTGGCGTTCGCCACCTCCAGCCTGACCGACAGCCGGGTCATCCTGGACCAGCCCGGCGCCGAGAAGCTCATCGGCCAGGGCGACTCGCTGTTCCTGCCGATGGGCGCCAGCAAGCCGCTGCGGCTGCAGAGCGCGTTCGTCAGC
>DASXMW010000125.1:0-37278 GCA_036495425.1 Streptosporangiaceae bacterium
CCGCTACCCGGCAGTGCCTGATCGGCTCGACCGCGCTGACCGCCCCGGTGGCCCCGGGCAACCCGGTCCCGCCGTACCAGGGCTGCCCAAGCCAGTCGGCCGCGGCGCAGACCACCAACGAGGGCATGCACACCAACAACATCGTGACCTCCGACAAGTGGGGCCACATCGTCTCCTACACCAACACGATCAACTTCTTCGGTGGTAGCGGCCAGACCGTGCCGGGCTACGGCTTCCTGCTCAACAACGAGATGACCGACTTCGACTTCGCGCCGCCCGCTTCCGGCGCCGCCGACCCGAACCTGCCCGCGGGCGGCAAGCAGCCGCGGTCCAGCATGGGGCCGGTCATCGCGCTGCGGCACGGCCAGCCGGTGTTCAGCATCGGCGCGGCCGGTGGCTCCACGATCATCACCACGATCCTGCAGACATTGATCAACCACGTGGACTTCGGGATGTCGCTGCCGGACGCGCTGGCCGCGCCGCGGGTCAGCAACACCAACTCGGCCACCTCCAGCGCCGAGCCGCTGTTCTACAACAGCGCCGTGGCCAAGCAGCTGACCAGCCAGTACGGCGAGAAGTTCACCGAGACCGGCGGGTCGATCCTGCCGCTGGACTACTACCCGGGCGACGCCACCGCGCTGCAGGTGCTGGGCGGCGGCAAGCTGGAGCCGATCGCCGAGCCGGTGCGGCTGGGCGGCGGCAGCGCCCTGGTCGTCCATCCGTCGCGGTAACCCGGCCGGGTTTCCGCAAGTCCGCGCGCCCGGAGCCGGTTCGTGAGAGTGATGGTGGACGCCGATCGTCTCACCACCCTGCTCGCGAACCGGCTGACCGCGAGCGTCCCGGACGGGATCTACGTCGAGGCCAGTGCCGGGATGCTGTGGTACTCGGCCCAGGAGGGGCGGTTCCCGGGTCAGAGCGGGAGCTACCACGCCGACCGGGCGGGCAGTCACGTGCGGCCGGGCCGCTCCAGGAGACAATGAGACGTGGTCAAATACGCGGACAGCCCGACGGCGCGAGTGGAAATCCACGTGGCCGCGCCCCCGGACGTGGTGTGGCCGCTGGTCACCGACATCCGGCTGCCGGCCCGGTTCTCCACCGAGCTGACCAGCGCCGAGTGGGCTGAGGGCACGGCCGGCCCGTGCGCCGGGGCCCAGTTCACCGGGCACAGCCAGCACCCGGCCGTGGGCAGCTGGCAGACCGAGTGCACGGTGGTCGCGTGCGAAGAACCACGGGCGTTCGGCTGGGTGGTGGGCGATCCCGGCTACCCGGCGGCCCGGTGGGGCTTCGAGCTCGACGCCGACGACGGCGGGACCCGGCTCCGGCAGTGGGCCGTGCTGGGCCCGGGGCCGTCCTACCTGACCCCGGCCATCGAGGCCAGGCCGGACAAGGAGGAGCGGATCGTGGCCCGGCGGCTGGCCGAGCACGAGGCCAACATGCGCCGCTGCCTGGCCGGCATCAAGGAGCTGGCTGAGCGGGGCCCGTGACCGTGCGGCCTGAGCTGCGGGTGGCGGTGGCCGGCTCGGCGCAGGGCGCGGCCGAGGTCGAGTTCGTGCGGGAGGCCGAGCGGCTCGGGGCCGAGTCGGCCTGGGTGCCCGAGCTGTGGGGCCACGACGCGCTGACCCAGGTCGGCTATCTGGCCGCCCGCACGTCGCGGATCTCCCTGGGCACGTCGATCGTGCAGCTCGGGTCCCGCTCCCCCGCGCTGCTGGCCACCTCGGCCATGTCGCTGCAGCAGTTGTCGGGCGGCCGGTTCCGGCTGGGGATCGGGGTCAGCGGCCCGCAGGTCATGGAGGGCTGGCACGGGGTACCGTTCCGGCGGCCGGTCCAGCTGACCCGCGAGACCATCGAGATCATCCGGCTGGTCAGTCGCGGCGACCGGCTGGACTACCAGGGGCACCTCTACCAGCTGCCCCTACCTGGCGGCCAGGGCCGGGCGCTGCGGCCCGCGGCGCCCCCGGTGCCGGTACCCATCTACGTGGCCGCGATCGGCCCGGCCAACCTGTGGCTGTGCGGTGAGCTGGCCGACGGCTGGCTGGGCAACACGTTCATGCCGGAGACGGCCGGCGTGTTCACCGATGAGCTGCGGGCCGGGGCGGCCACGGCCGGCCGGACCCTGGCCGACCTCGACCTGCAGGTGCCGGTGGCGGTCGAATTCACCGACGACGTCGACGAGGCCGAATCCCGGCACGCCGCGGGCTACGCCTTCACCATCGGCGCGATGGGCTCCGGGACGGCCAACTTCTACAACGAGGCCTTCACCCGCCAGGGCTTCGGCGACCAGGTCCGGGCCGTGCAGGCGCTGTGGCAGGCCGGCCGCCGAAATGATGCCGTGGCCGCCGTGCCGCGCGAGTTCGGGGCCCGAACCAACCTGCTCGGCCCGGCCGGGCTGGTGCGGGCGCGGCTCCGCCGCTACCGGGACGCCGGCGTGAACACGCTGTCGGTCAAGCTCCGGGGTTCGCTGGGCGAGCGGCTGGAGACCTTGGGCCAGATTCTGGACCTGGTACGGGAAATTAACCGGGAATAGCGGAACTTTCTCAGCCCCTGCTGGGGTTGCCCTACTTGACGGCGGGCCCCGGCCAATCGGCGTCCGGGACCACTTTCCGTAGCGAGGAGGTCCCCATGGACCTTTCTGTGCACCAATTCGTCAAGATCCTGCTCCGGGCCGGAATGCCGGACGCGGCCGCGGCGGCCGCCCGGACCCTGCACGATCCCGTCACCGACGCGCAGCTGGACCAGTTCTGCAGCCAGTACGGCGTGTCCCGCAACTCCCTGATGGACCGGATGGGCAGCAGCCCCTGACCTGTCAGGGCAGGGTGGTGACGTCGATGGCTCGGACGCGGCCGTCGCTGTTGTCGGGCATCAGGATTGTGTGGCCGTCGGGTGAGAGGGCGAACTCGCGGCCGAGGCCGGTGGCGAAGGTGCCGAGCAGGGCGTGACCGCCGCTCAGGGCGGCCGACGTGCTGATCACGGCCACGGTGGCGCCGGTGCCGGGCTGGGCCGCGTGCAGGCTGGTGTTGGCGACCAGGATGCGGCTGCCGCCCTTGACCAGGGCCAGCCCGATTGGGGCCGCGCCCACCGCGACCCTGGTGTTCAGCGCGTGGGCCGGGTTGGAACGCAAGGCGGCGGCCGAGAATCCGAGCAGCGCGTCGCTCTCGCGGCTGGTGACCCACACCTGGCGGCCGTCGGCCGAGGCCACCACCCGGACCGGGTTGCAGCCGGCCGCCGCGGTGGCCACCACGGCCTTGGCCGGCGCGGTCTCGGCCCGGCGGACGTCGACCACGCTGAGCGTGCCGGCGCCGGTCGCGGTCGCCAGGTTCGGGAACACCTTGCGGGTCATGCTGGTCACGTAGAGCCAGCGGCCGTCCGGGGACACGGCCATCCCCACCGGCTGCTGCCCGAGCGGGACCTTGCCGACCACGTCGGACGACCCGAAGGTCTGGGTGGCCAGCGCCTTGTGCAGGTCGAACACCACCATGCCCGCGCCCGCCTGCAGGGTGACGAACGCGAACTTGTCGTCCGGGGAGATCGCCACCTCGACCGCCTGGTCGCCGAAACTGCTGGTCAGCGTGCCAACAACGGGGTTGGAGCTGCCCTGTTCGGCGGCGGCCACGTTGATCACGGTCGCGCCGGTGCTGGTGGCGGCCAGCAGCATCAGCCCGTCGTGGGTCAGGGCCAGCCCCTTCTGAGCTCCGCTGACCGGGAACGTGTGCAGCAGCTTGGGCGTCAGCGCCGAGCCGCTGTTGCTCAGTACCGCGACCGAGTTGCCGAGGGCGGCGAACGAGAAGTCACCGTTGGACGTGGTCACCACGCCGAACGGCTGGCCGCCGGTGGTGGCCAGCGCGCTCTTGACCTGGGGCAGGTTCTTGGCCTGGGCCACCCCGGTGCTGCAGGCCGGAACGGTCGGGGCGGGCACGCCGTTGGCGGAGTTTGCGGCGGTCTCTGAACCGCTGGAACCACCGGAGCCTCCGCCCAGCGAGGCCACCACTCCCCCGATCCCGCCCCCGACCACCAGGCAGCCAGCCACGATGAGTGCGGCCGGCGAGCGCCACCAGGGCCGGTCCCGAGCGGGCCCGCGCCGGACCGGAGCCGTTTCCGGAATGGTCGCGGCGGGCGGGACGGCGCCGCGTTGGCTGGGTACCTGGCGCATGGTCTCAGTGGCCGGCACGACCGGGTCTTGCCTAGTCGGCGGGCTGGCTGGCCGCTGCCGGGCGGCTCCCAGCCCGAGCGCGTCCCGCAGCGCGGCGGCGAAGGCCAGGCAGTCCGGGAACCGGTCCTCGGGGGCCTTGGCCAGCGCCCGGGCCAGCACCACGTCCACCGCGGCGGGCAGGCCGGGCCGGCGGCCCGACACCGGCGGCACCGGGTCGGACAGGTGGGCCCACACGACGGCCATGTCGTCGTCGCGCTCGAACGGCGGGGCGCCGGCCAGCATCTCGAACACCGTGCAGGCCAGCGCGTACTGGTCGGCGCGGCCGTCCACGGTGCCGCCCTGGATCTGCTCCGGGGCCATGTAGGCGGGCGTGCCCAGAAACGTCCCGGCGGCGGTGATCCCGGTGACCGACAGGACCCGCTTGCTGAGCCCGAAGTCGGCCAGGTACACGTGCAACTGGTCGCGGCCCGCGGTCAGGTCAAGCAGCATGTTGCTGGGCTTGATGTCCCGGTGGACCAGGCCGTGCTGGTGCGCCGCGTCCAGGGCCGACCCCACCTGGGTCAGGATGCGGTCGGCCCGGGCCGGCGCGAGCTGGCCTTCCTCGGCCATGAGCGTGCGCACGTCGCCGCCGGGCACGTAGCGCATGGCGATGAACAGCACGCCGCCGGACTCGCCGGCCGCGAAGATCGGGACGATGTGCGGGTGGTCGACGGCGGCGGCGGCCCGTGACTCCCGGATGAAGCGCCGCTGGAACGCGTCATCCTGGGCGTAGCGCGGAGCCAGGATCTTCAGCGCGACGTCCCGCTCCAGGCGCGCGTCGCGGGCCCGGTAGATGACGGCCATGCCGCCGTAGCCGATCTGCTCCTCGATCCGGTAACCGGCGACTTCGGCCCCGGCCGGAAGCTCGGCCGGGAGGTCCGGGCGGGGCTGGTCCTGCTCGCTCATGCCCCCCTCACGCCCCAGCGCCCGCGCTGGCCGACGCGCCGGTCAGCGCGACCGGCCCGTGCGCGCCGTGACCGAAGTCCAGGTCGGGGCCGGCGATGCACCGGTAGTGATTGGACAGGCTGCACCGCTTGAGTGTGACCGTCCCGGTCGCCGTGAACAACCCCGTGGCCTTGAACGTCACCACCGGCGCGGTCCCGGGCGGGCTGTTCAGGGTACCGGCCATGGCTTCGGCCGCCGAGCGGCTGGCCGGCCACACCGGCCGCGCACAGCAGCCAGGCCACAGGAATTCTGCTCACAGCGCCCCCAGAGCGACCGCCGGGGCGGTCCGCGGGCCCCGGCTGTGAATGTGACGCCTGACCAGCCTGACCGGATGGCGTGACCCAGGCCACGATTTTCCCGAACGCGGGGTGGCGCAGGGGCCCGGGACGGCGGATCGCTGGGGTGTGCGGGGCAGGTGAGATGGGCCAGGGTCCCGCTCGCGGCGGGAAGCGGGCCCGCAGGCCGACCACGCCACACTGATCACTTTGGAAACAAGCCCTGACTGGACCGGCCCAGCAGGGCGGTGACCCGGTCGCGGGGCAGGGCGGGCATGCGGTGGTGGTCGCGGCCGGTCATCTCGGTGTTGGCCACCAGCGCGTTGAGGACGGCCTCCTCGACCGACTGGACAGTGGCTTCGAACAGCCCGTCTATGTTGTCCCAGCCCAGGAAGTCCAGGTGGCGGAGCTGCCCCGGCCGCGGTGAGCCCGGGCCGGTCTCGCTGCTGAGCTGGCCCGGGTTGGCGGTGGAGAAGGCCAGGAAGATGTCGCCCGAGCTGTGCGACCCGGTGGTCCCGGTCCGGCCGATGCCCAGGGTGCAGCGGCGGGCCAGGGCCGAGCACTGGTGCGGCAGCAGCGGCGCGTCGGTGGCCACCACCGCGATGACCGACCCGGACCCGGCGGGCAGGAACCAGTCACTGGTCTCCAGCGGGTTGTCGTCCAGCAGCTCTTTGCCGACCGGGTGCCCGGCGATGGTCAGCTGACGGCGGCGGCCGAAGTTGGCCTGCACGAACGCGCCCACGGTCCAGGTGCCGGACCCATCGGTCACCAGGCGGGAGGCGGTGCCGCTGCCGCCCTTGTAGCCGTAGCAGCACATGCCGGTGCCGCCGCCCACCGAGCCCTCGTCGATGGGGCCGCCCTGGGCGTGGTCGATGGCGGTGACCGCGTGCCCGGTGGTGACGTGGGCGCCGCTGACGTCGTTGAGGTAGCCGTCGTAGGTCTCGGCGACGACCGGGAATTCCCAGGGCAGCTGGCCGGGCCGGTTCTGGTTGATCCAGTCCACCACCCCGCGGTGGGCGGTGCCGACCGCGTAGGTGTTGGTGATCAGGACGGCCGAGGACAGGATGCCGGTCTCGGCCAGCCAGTGCGAGGCGGTCAGCTCGCCGTTGCCGTTGAACGAACAGAACCCGGCCGCGCAGCCGGTGCCCCAGCCGTCCCGGCCCCGGGCCAGGATCGCGGTCACCCCGGTCCGCACCGGCCCCTCCCCCACCCGCATCGGCCCAGACCCCTCGATTAGCGTGACGTAGCCGACCTCGACCCCGCCCACGTCGGTGATCGCGTTGTTCAGGCCCGGATTCCCGTCGAACGGGATCCCGATCGAGCGGGCCCGCGGCAGCCCGGACGGCGTGGTCTGGTGGGAGCTCATGCCGCGATCGTAAGAGGCGGCCGATCGCGAGCGGGCGCGGGCGCCCGGGTCAGCGGCGCAGGGCGCGGCGGCGGTAGATGAGGCTGCCGATGCCGGCCAGCACGGCCAGCGCGCCGAGGCCGAACAACGTGACGTGCTGCAGCCCGGCCGTGCCGCCGCCACCGGTGGACGGGGCGCCGATCGGGGCCACCGCGGACGGGCTGGGCGACGGGGACGCCGACGGGCTGGGGGGCGGGGTGGTCGGGCTCACGGTCGCGGGGGTGGTGCTGGGCAGGGCTGAGCCCGAACCGGAGCCGGAACCGGAGCCCCCGCTGGCCGAGCCCGAACCCGGGGCCTTGGCGGTGTAGAAGGTGGCCGACCCCGAGCCGTTGGCGTTCGGCGATCCCGTGGACCCGGTGCAGGCCGAGGTGGCCAGCGCGGCGAGCACGATCACGGTGCTGCACAACACGGCGGCCAGCCTCGCTGGGATCCGCATGGAACCTCCTGATTACCCCGGACTATCCAGCCGATGACCGGCTGTTCCCTGTCCTGGCCTAAACAAACCGGCATTCGCTGAAGAAACGGCGTGGCTAGCGTAACGGCGGCCGGACCGGGCCGCGCGCAGCACCACAAAAGCGCCCCCGGCAAAATAGGACGCCAGGCGGGCGGCACGGGTGCGCAATGGCCTATTTTCCACTGGAATATTAGGCTACGCGAGCAGGGCCTTTTGGGGAAGACGATGGGAGGGGCGGCATTGGCGGAGCCCCAGTGGCGGCGCATAGCCGGGTTTCGCGTCGTCTTTACCTCTGACACCGGCTTCTCGCTGCCGCCGCGGCCGCCGGTCAACTGGCCGGCCCGGCTGGCCGGGGTGTTCGCCGTGCTGCTCATCGTGGGCGGGGCCGCCGCCTTCGGGGTGGCCGCCTTGTCGCAGGTGCACGCGCCGCAGCCCGGCAAGGGGGCGGCCGGGTCGACCGCGGCCGGCGCCCGCGGACCGCGGCTGCCGCGGTCGGAGCCGGTGGCGGTCACCATTCCGGCCATTGGCGTCCGGTCCAGTCTGCTGCAGCTGGGCCTGAACCACGACGGCACCATTGCCGTCCCGTCGGTCTACAACCGGCCTATGGAAGCGGCCTGGTACAAGTACTCGGTGACCCCGGGCGAGATCGGCTCGTCGGTCATTGAAGGCCACGTGGACACTCTGCGCGGACCGGCGATCTTTTTCCGGCTGGGCGCGCTGCGGCCGGGAAACGCCATCGAGATCAGATTGGCGGACGGGGTCACCGCCGTTTTCAGGGTGCGCGGGGTACGCGAGTACGCCAAGGACGATTTCCCGACCAAAACCATTTACGGCGGGGCCAACTACGCGGCGCTGCACCTCATTACCTGCGGTGGCGCATTCGACTTCAACACCGGCCATTACGTGAGCAGCACGGTGGTGTTCGCGTCGCTGGTGTCTTCGCACCGCTGACCAGCCAGAGCAACCTGCTGGACCGCCCTTGGAGCGGGAAGGAACAGGCCGGGAAAAGTGTTCTAAAAGGGTCGGGGTGGAGCCGCCACCACCCGTCAGAAAGCTGCTTGTGAAGAACCGTTTGATTGTCCGTGGGGCGCGGGAGCACAACCTGCGCAATGTCGATCTTGATCTGCCCCGCGAAGCCATGATCGTTTTCACCGGGCTGTCCGGCTCGGGCAAGTCCAGCCTGGCCTTTGACACGATCTTCGCCGAGGGTCAGCGCCGGTACGTCGAGTCGCTGTCGGCCTATGCCCGCCAGTTCCTGGGCCAGCTGGACAAGCCCGACGTCGACGCGATCGAGGGGCTGGCCCCCGCGGTGGCCATCGACCAGAAGTCCGCGTCGCGGAACCCGCGGTCGACGGTGGGCACGATCACCGAGATCTATGACCACCTGCGCCTGCTGTGGGCCCGGATCGGGCAGCCGCACTGCCCGGTGTGCGGGGCGCTGATCAGCCGTCAGACGCCGCAGCAGATCGTGGACGAGCTGCTGGACCAGCCGGAAGGGACCCGGTTCTACCTGCTGGCCCCGGTCGCGGCGGACGGTGTGGCCCCGGACGGTGAGGACGTGTTCCAGGACCTGCGTAACAAGGGGTACGCCCGGGTCCGGGTCGATGGGACCGTCTACCCACTGGACGCCGTGCCTGCCCGGGACCGGGTGGCCAGACCTTCGATCGAAGTGGTGGTCGACCGGCTGGTGGCGCGCGATTCCAGCCGGGCGCGGATCACCGACTCGGTCGAGACCGCGCTCAAGCTGGCCGGCGGCGTGGTCATCGCCGAACTGGTGGACCGGCCCGCCGACGACCCGGAGCGGGAGCGGCGCTTCTCCGAGCACCTGTCGTGCCCGAACGGGCACCCGGTGACGCTGGACGACGAGCTGGAGCCGAAGGCGTTCTCGTTCAATTCGCCGCTGGGCGCCTGCCCGGTGTGCGGGGGCCTGGGCACCCAGCGGGAGGCGGACCCGGGCCTGGTTGTGCCGGACGGCCGCAGGTCGCTGGGCCACGGCGCGGTCGCGCCCTGGGCGACCTGGCAGGAGCGGGAGTATTTCAGCCGGCTGCTGCAGGCGGCCGCGGAGTCCGGCGGGTTCAGCCTGGACACGCCGTGGGACGAACTGCCCGCGGCGGCCCGGGATGCCGTGCTGCATGGCACGGGTGAGCAGGTGCGGGTCAATTACCGGACCCGGTCCGGCCGAGACCGCACGTACCGGGTGCGGTTCGAGGGCGTGCTGCCCTGGATCGAGCGCCGGTACGCCGAAGCCGAGACGGACTCGGCCCGGGAGAAGTTCGAGGGCTACATGCGGGCGGTGCCCTGCCCGGCCTGCGGCGGGGCCCGGCTGCGGCCGGAGATCCTTGCCGTCACCATCGCGGGCCGGTCAATCGCGGACGTGGCCGCGCTGCCGGTGCGCGAGTCGGCGCGGTGGCTGTCCGGGCTGGCCCTGGGCCCGCGCGACGAGCAGATCAGTGCCCGGGTCCGGCAGGAAGCCGGGGCCCGGCTCGGGTTCCTGACCGCCGTCGGCCTGGGGTACCTGGCGCTGGACCGGCCGGCCGCAACCCTGGCCGGCGGGGAGGCACAGCGGATCCGGCTGGCGACCCAGATCGGCTCGGGGCTGTCCGGCGTGCTGTACGTGCTGGACGAGCCGTCGATCGGGCTGCACCCGCGGGACAACCAGCAGCTGATCGGCACGTTGACCCGGCTGCGCGACCTGGGCAACACGCTGATCGTGGTCGAGCACGACGAGGACACGATCCGGCGGGCCGACTGGGTGGTCGACATCGGCCCGAAGGCCGGCCGCGACGGCGGCCAGGTGGTGTTCAGCGGCCCGGTGGCGGACCTGGAGCGGTCGGCGGAGTCGATCACCGGGGCCTATCTGTCGGGGCGGCGGCACATTGACGTGCCGGCCGAGCGGCGGCTGCCTCGGCCCGGCCACGAGATCGTGGTCACCGGCGCCCGCGAGCACAACCTGCGCGACCTCGACGTGGCGTTCCCGCTGGGCACGTTCACGGCGGTGACCGGGGTGTCCGGTTCGGGCAAGTCGTCGCTGGTCAACGACATCTTGTACCCGGCCCTGGCCAACCAGGTGACCAAGGCCAGGATGGCCCCGGGGCGGCACACGCGGGTCACCGGCGGCGACCAGATCGACAACGTGATCGGGGTCGACCAGTCGCCGATCGGGCGCAGCCCGCGGTCGAGCCAGGCCACCTACACCGGGGTGTTCGACAGTATCCGGGAGCTGTTCGCGGAGACGACCGCGGCCAAGGTGCGGGGCTATGCGCCGGGCCGGTTCTCGTTCAACGTCAAGGGCGGCCGGTGTGAGCACTGCGCGGGTGAGGGCACGGTCCGGATCGAGATGAACTTCCTGCCCGACGTGTACGTGCCGTGCGAGGTGTGCCACGGGGCCCGCTACAACCGGGACACCCTCGAGGTCCGCTACAAGGGCAAGAACATCGCCGAGGTGCTCGACATGACGATCACCGAGGCGCTCGAGTTCTTCGCCCCGATCCAGCGGATCGCCCGGCGGCTGAGCGCGCTGGACAAGGTGGGCCTGGGCTACGTGCGGCTGGGCCAGCCCGCGACCACGCTGTCCGGCGGGGAGGCCCAGCGGGTCAAGCTGGCGGCCGAGTTGCAGAAGCGTTCGACCGGCCGGACCCTGTACGTGCTGGACGAGCCGACCACCGGGCTGCACCCCGACGACGTGCGCACCCTGCTGGGCGTGCTGCACGCCCTGGTCGACCTGGGCAACACGGTGGTGGTCATCGAGCACAACCTGGACGTGATCAAGACCGCGGACTGGGTCATCGACCTCGGACCCGAGGCCGGCCCGGACGGCGGCCTGGTGGTGGCCGAGGGCACGCCGGAGCAGGTGGCTTCGGTGGAGGCATCGCACACGGGCCGGTTCCTCCGGCCCGTGCTGGACGCGGGCTCTCACGCGGAGATGGCTCTCCCCCAGGCCAGCTGAGCCTTCCCGCTTCAGCGTGGCGCCCGCGGGGGGTGATCCACTAGCAGGGAGCGTTTTCGGCGATATCCGCTGGAAACGCTCCAGCGAGAGGGTTATCCACAGGGCGCGACGCGGGCGAGGACGTAGTTGCCGGCGATGAGGAGGAGGGCGAGGACGGTCAGGGCCGGGCCGAGGATCTGGAGGCCGGCCGCGCCGATGAGCAGGCCCATGAGGGCGGTCAGGCCGGAGCCGCCGGCGGCGGCCGCGCCGACCTGCCAGGCGATGGCGTGCTCGGCGCGGCGGCGGCCGATGCGGGCCGGGGTCAGGCCGATCAGGGCCGGGAACACGCCGGCCAGGGCCGCGCCGAGCAGGATGAAGCCGCCCAGGGCCACGGCGCGGCCGGGCTGCCACCAGATCAGGGCGGCGCCGACGGCGCCCAGGGCGCTGCCCCAGCGGACCACGCGGGCCAGCGGCACCGGGCGGGGCAGCACGGCCAGCAGGATGCGGACCCCGGTCAGCGCGGCCCAGTAGCCGAAAGTGGCGATCCCGGCCGCCGACGCGGACAGGCCAAGGTGACCGCGGCAGTAGCTGGCCTCCCACTGGCCCGCGCCGACTTCCACCCCGGTGTAGACGAAGAAGACCAGCATGCCCGCGATCACCGCGGCCGAAGACCGGCGCCGCGACCAGCCTTCACTGGGGTCGGGGTCCGGCGGGCCGGCCGGTGGGTCCGCGGGGACGGCCGGATCCGCGGGGGACGCGGGGAGCTGGGACCGGTCGCGGCGGCGCTGGCGGAGCCAGAAGGCGGCCATGATCACGTTGAGCACGGCCAGGACGGCGTAGGCGGGGCGCCAGGAGCCGGTGACGATGGCCACGGTGACCAGCAGCGGCCCGATGGTGGTGCCGACCCCGTACGCGGCGTGCAGCAGGTTGAGCAGCCGCGGCCGCCCGGCCAGGCCGACCGCGGTGTTGAGGCCGCCGTCCATCATGCCCGCCGCCACGCCGACCAGGACCGTGACCCCCAGCACCAGCCACAGCCCGGGAGCCAGGGCGAACCCGACCGCGCCCACGGCCGCGCACAGGCCGGCCGCGGACAGCAGGGCGGGCACCCCCAGACGCCGGATCAGCCGCCCCACCACCGCGGTCACGGCGACCGAGCCGACGGTGGTGACGAGCAGGATCAGCCCCAGGTCGGCGATGGGGGCGCCGAACGTCGCCCGCATGGCGGGCCAGGCCGGCCCGAGCATGCCGTCGGGCAGGCCCAGCACCACGAAGCTGGTCAGGGCCAGGACGTCAAAGCCGAGCCCCGCCCGGGCACGGGACCGGGCGGGGCTCTGGGTCGGCGGCGCGCTCAGCGGGCCGGAGGCCCGGCTTGGGCGTGCACGGGTGACGGGCCGGACTCACCGTAGGGGATGCGCTCCCAGTACGGGCTGGTCCTCCAGGCCGGGAAGGTCCAGAAGGCGAGGCTGCCGAAGGCCGGCCGGGCCATGGCCACCAGCTGCCGGGAAACAGTGCGCATATGTCCCACCATGGCCGGCTGACGCCGCGCGCCGGTCACCGGGTCACCGCTGGCCGGGCGGGCCGGCCAGCACGAGGGCACCGGCTGATCGGCGGTGGCCGGCTGAACCAAGGCCGTGCGGGACAGGGTGATCAGGCCGGCCCCGGCGGCCAGGACGGCCAGGCCGACCCCGGCGGCGCTGAGCGCACCCAGGTGGGTGGTCTCGCCCAGCAGCCCGACCCCGACGGCGAGGCTGGCCATGGGGGTGACCACGGTGATGACCGGAAGCGAGATCATCGGGCAGCCGGCCTGGTAGGCGGTCTGGGTCAGCAGCAGGGAGATCGGGCCGCCGATCACCAGCGCGTAGGTCGGCCAGGAGGTCAGCAGGCCACCCAGGCCGTGGCCCAGGCTGTGGGTGAAGGCCATGGTGACCACGGCGATGCAGGTGTCGGCCAGGCCCGCGCCCGCGGCCAGCAGCAGCGCCCGGCGGCGGCCCCGGCTGAGCAGCCCGGCCGCGGCCACCGGCACCGCGATCGCGCCCAGGACCAGGGCGGCCAGCGCGACGTGCTGCGGCTGGGTCTGGCTGTGGTCCAGGCTGGGGGAGGTCAGGGACACGAACGTGCCGATACCGGCCACCACCGCCACCACCGCGGCCCAGGTGGCCGTGCTGGGCCGGCGGCCCGAGCGCAGATGCACGGTGCCCACGCTGAACACCAGCGAGGAGGCCAGCAGCATCTGCACGACGGTCAGCGGGCCGGACCGAAGGGCGATGGCGTGGGTGGCGAAGCCCCCGAGCTCGCCCACGATGCCCAGCAGCCACCACGGCCGCCGGATGAGCAGCAGGAGCAGGCTCGGCTTGCCCGCCGTCTGGTCGGGCGCGGCAGCCGCCTGGTGCTGCTGGAGCGCGGCGCCCGTGCCGTAAAGCACGGCCGCGGCGAGCGCCCACACGATCGCGATCATCGCTCTCCCCCGTTCCGGCCATCAAGAACACGGTGCCGCGCGGCAGGTATTCCGCGCACCTCAATTACGTTGTGGAATAGACCCCGGGCGGGGCGTGGATTCATCGGTCGCTGCGGCATGACAATGACGCTATTAACGGGCCGCCGGCCCCACCAGGGGATTGCCACCCATCTTGTGGTGGGGGTTAACCCCACTTTTGATCCCCTAGGTGGCAGGAAAATATCCAGGGAGCAGACCTTCGTTTATCGTCGGTACCGTGAGCGTCGACGCCGAACTGGGCCTGCCCCGATACGCCGGGCGGCCGTACCCGCGCTGGCGGGCCTTCCTCCGATTCGAGACCGCGCTCTCGGTGTTCATCGGCGGCGGTCTGGCCCTGGGCTGGCTCCTGACCGGGGCGCACGGGCACTTCTGGCCGGCCTGGGTGTGGTTCGGGCTGGCGGTCCCGATCTGGTTCCAGGGCGCAATCATGTGGGGCCTGCGGGTCCCCCGGCGCCAGCGGTTCCTGGCCACCCACACCTCGGTGTCGTTCGCCATCGCGGTGATGCTGCTGGTCATCTGGATGCTGGCCGGGTTCCACTACTTCTGGCCGGCGTGGCCGATCCTGGGCCTGGCGGTGCCGCTGGCCCTGCACTACTGGCTGGCCCGGAGCCAGTCCGGGACGCGGGAGCAGGAACTGGCTCAGCGGGTCGACGTGCTGACCCGGACCCGGCGCGGCGCCCTCGACATCCAGGCCACCGAACTGCAGCGCATCGAGCGGGACCTGCACGACGGTGCCCAGGCCCGGCTGGTGTCGGTGGCCATGAGCCTGGGGCTGGCCGAGTCGCTGCTGGCCACCAAGCCGGCTGAGCTGCCCGGGCTGCTGACCGAGGCCCGGTCGACCACGCTGGCCGCCCTGGACGACCTGCGCACGGTGATGCGCGGCATTCAGCCGCCGGTGCTGGCCGACCGGGGCCTGGAGGGCGCGATCCGCGCGCTGGCCCTGGACGTGGCGGTGCCGGTGGCCATCGACGGCACCCTGCCCGGGCGACCCCCGGTGCCGGTCGAGTCGGCGGTATACTTCACGGTGGCCGAATGCCTGGCCAACGTGGTCAAGCACAGCGGCGCCACGGCAGCCTGGATCGACCTGCGGTACGGCGCGGGCCTGCTGTCGATCACGGTAGGGGACAATGGCCAGGGCGGCGCCCGCCCCGACGCCGGGACCGGGCTGCAGGGAGTGACCCGGCGACTGGAGTCGTTCGACGGCATCCTGGCCATCAGCAGCCCGGCGGGCGGCCCCACCACCGTGACGATGGAGGTGCCGTGCGAGTTGTCATCGCCGAAGACCTAGCGCTGCTCCGGGACGGCCTGGCCCGGCTGCTGCGGGCCCACGACTTCGACGTCGTGGCCGAGGTCGGAGACCCGGTGGCACTGGCCCAGGCCCTGGAGGACCACCAGCCGGTCGACGTGGTGATCATGGACGTCCGGATGCCACCCACGTTCACCAACGAGGGACTGGTGGCGGCGATCGAGGCCCGGGCCAAGCGCCCGGGCCTGCCGGTGCTGGTGCTCAGCCAGTACGTGGAGCAGCTGTACGCGCGCGAACTGATGGAGGACAGCACCGAGGGCGTCGGCTACCTGCTCAAGGACCGGGTGTCGGACGTGCTGGCGTTCGTCGACGCGGTGCGCCGGGTCGCGGCCGGTGGCACCGTGCTCGACCCCAAGGTGGTCGAGGTGCTGCTGTCCCAGCACGATCGGCGCGGCTCGGGCGGCCCGCTGGGCCGGCTGACCGCCCGGGAGCGCGAGGTGATCGGGCTGATGGCCGAGGGCCGGTCGAACGCGGCCATCGCCGGCGCCATGTTCATCACCGGCAAGGCCGTGGACAAGCACATCAACAGCATCTTCATGAAGCTGGACCTGCCGCTGGACGCGGAAGACAACCGGCGGGTGCTGGCGGTGCTGCGTTACCTGCAGGACTCCACGAAAGCTCGCCCGAAGAAAGGGGCCGACCTTGCCTGACAGCCGCCCGTCGCTGGGGGTGACGTTCCGGCCGCAGTCACCGCCGGAGGGCCTGCGGGCCGCGGTGCGGGCCGCGGACCGGGCCGGGATCGCCGAACTGTGGCTGTGGGAGGACTGCTTCGCCGAAGGCGGCCTGACCGCGGCGGCGGCCGCGCTGAGCTGCTCCAACCAGATTAAGATCGGGGTCGGCCTGCTGCCGGTTCCGCTGCGCAACCCGGCCCTGGCCGCCATGGAGATCGCTACCGTGGCCCGGCTGTGGCCGGGGCGGTTCATGCCCGGTCTCGGGCACGGCGTGCAGGACTGGATGACCCAGATCGGCGCGGCGGTGCCGTCCCCGATGACGCTCCTGCGCGAGTACACCAAGGCCGTCCGGGACCTGCTGCACGGCGGCACCGTCACCACCGACGGCCGCTACGTCCAGCTGGACCAGGTCACGCTGGACTGGCCGCCCGAGCAGCCGCCGCCGCTGCTGGTGGGCGCGCGCGGGCCGCGGACGCTGCGGCTGGCCGGCGAGCTGGCCGACGGGGTCATCCTGGACAGCGTGGACTCGGCTGAGCAGCTCCGGGCGGCCCGGGATCTGCTGGCCGAGGGCCGGGCCGCGGCCGGGCGGGACGGCGGCACCCACGTCACCGTGTTCACCGAGGTGGACGTGGCGGGCGGGCCGCTGACGGAACGACTGCTGGAACGGGCGGCGACGCTGGGCGAGGCCGGCGCGGACAGCGTGGTGTTCCACGGCACCGGCGAGCGCCCGGACCCGGGCCCGTACATGGCGGCGCTGGCCGAGCACCCGCTGACCGGAGCCGACCACCCGGTCGGCTATTGCCCGGTGACGCCGGACGGCCTCGGGCCCAGGGTCTAACCCGGGCTCAGGATCTAGGCCGGGGCCTGGCCGGCGTCGAGAACCTCCAGGATCTCCGGGCCGCGGCGGCGCTCGGCCCGGACCACGTGCTTGGCGATGTCCGGCACCCCGCCGATGACGGCCAGTTCGGCGATGGCGTTCCGGGGGCCACGCTGGCGGCGCAAGGTGTCGTACGGATAGCCGGCGATGGTCCGGAACGTGTCCGGTCCGCGGGGGGCGGCGTTCGGGAACAGGGTGGCCCCGGAGTTCAGCGGCGACAGCCGGATCTGGCTGGCGTAGGTGGCGACCAGGCCCGCGGAGTCCACGGTGAGCACGTCGTGGGCCCGGTCCCGGTTGAGGCGGGCGTTCAGCAGCGTGTCCAGGCGGTGCGGGTCCAGCCAGAAGAACACCCGGTCGTTCAGGATGGCCAGCCACTCCGGGATGGTCAGGCCGGTCAGCCGCTGGGCCAGGATGTGCGGGCGCAGCGGCACCTGGTCCCGGATGACCGCCCGCCCGAGCCGCGGGTCGGTGAGCACGAAGCTCCGGGTCCGCGGCTGGCCCAGGATGGCGGCCCGGACGTCCGGCGGCGGGCCGAAGTCCTCGACCAGCTGGGCCGTGGGCAGCAGGCCCAGCCCGCGGATGGAGGGCCAGCCGCCCGCCTCGGCCATGTGGTACAGCCGCGGGTAACGGCTGACGAGCTGGTCCACGTGCACGGGGCGACTCTATGCGGCCCCGATTACAACGTTATCCAGCCGGTCACGACGCTGGGACCGGCCGCGGTGCGGCAGCGCAGCCGGAACGGGCTGGCCGGGATGGGACTGACCGGGAAGCAGCCCACCTCGTCCACGGGGATGAGGGTGGTCACCCCGCCCTGGGTCAGCACCTCGATCTCGCCCTCCCCGGTCGGCACCAGCTGGCCGAGCAGCGAATCGTCGCCGACTTCCAGCTCGATGGTCAGGTGGGGTGAGGTGAAGGTCAGGGCCCGGATCGAGGCGGCCTCGGCCCGTACCCCGGCCGCGGCGTCCCGGTCCAGCTCGGAGTCGTAGGTGAGCTGAGCCAGCTCAGCGTCGATGCCCCGCCAGGCGAAGGCGTTCCGGCCCGCCTCGGTGAATCCGGGCGGCACCTCCCGGCCCTCGCGCAGCGCCTCCTGGAGCAGCGCCAGCAACTGGTCGTCGTCCCAAATGTCAGGCATCCCACCCGCCCTTGATCTGCGCCTGCTCCGTCTCGGTGAACGCCGCCAGTGCCGGGGAGCGGCGCATCCGGTCCAGGCAACGGGCCCGCTGCGGGCCGATACTGCCGATCCTGATCGACAGCTCGCCGCTGATCTGTGCGTACGACAACGGTGGGTCGCTGATCAGCAGAGACAGCAGCTCCCGGCAGCGGTCGGGGAGCTGGGAGAACGCGGTCCGGATCGCGGCGTTCAGCTCCGCGTCCAGGATCTCCTGTTCGGTCAGGGGCGGTGACTGGCCCGGGCTCAGCTGGCCGTCGGCGGGCAGTTCGGCGTGATCGTGCCGGCTGGCCGTCCGCAGCACCCGCAGGCACTCGCGCGCGGTGGTGGTGGCGATCCAGCCCGGAAGCGCGGCGGGCTGGCGCAGGCGGTCCAGCTGTTCCACCAGCAGCAGCCAGACGGTCTGGGCCACGTCGTCGGTGTCGGACCGGTTCAGCTGGTAGCGCCGGCAGATCACCCAGACCAGCGAGGCGTACCGGTCGACGATCTCGTTCCAGGCACGCTGGTCACCGTCCCGGGCCTGAGTGACCAGGGCGATGACCGCCGGATCGTCGCGCATCGATGTCCTTCGCCGGCTCGCGGGCACGGACTCTGCCCGCATCATGCGGTGCCTTCGGCCGGGCCCGGCGCGGGGCGTGCTGTTGGGCTCATCATCGGGTCTCGCGCCTGCCCGATCAAGCGTTGATCTTCAAGCCGGGCCAGGATTGCTGGCCTAGCGAAGCCACCAGCTCGTCCAGGGCCTCGCGTGCGGACCGCTGGCCGGGGATCGTCCGGGCCGCGATGACGCCGGTCACCACCCCGGCCGCGAACGAGCACCCGGCCCAGTTGGCGACGCCCTCAAACCTGGTGAGCTGCTTGCTGTGGGGCAGCCGTACGTCGCCGCGCAGGTAGGCGGCGTTCACGTCGACGCCGCGGGCCAGCAGGGAGATCCACGGCGCCGGGTGGGGCGTGAACGGGGCCAGCTTGTTGTCGGCGTCGATCGCGCCCACGCCCACCACTCCCGGCAGCGCGGCCGGGTAGGACGTGGTGCCGGGGGTGACACCGGCCGGTACGTCGGCCGGCCGGGAGCCGTTCACGGCGCCGTTGTTCCCCGCGGCCGCCACCACCACGGTGCCGGAACCGAACCGCCGGATGGCCGCGTCCAGCACCATCGGCGCGGAGTCGTCGTCGGTCATGTACTCACCGAACGACAGGTTGACCACGTCCAGGTCCAGCGGGACCAGGTCGGCGATGCCCGCCGCGGCATCCCAGACCGTGCCGTCGCCGTGCTCGTTCAGTACGTGCCGCAGATACAGCGTGGCGTCCGGAGCCTGCCGCAGGATGCAGGACGCGACGAAGGCGCAGTGCCCGTCGAACTCGGTGAACACCGGCAGCGACGGGGACAGGATGTCGGCCGCGCGGCCGATGTAGTGATCGGTCAGGCTTTCGTGCGGATACAGCCTGGTGTCGACCAGGCCGACCTTGACGGCTCGGCCCCGGTCCCGGACAACGTCGGTGTGCGGCCCCGGCCGCTTGACCGGGCCGGTGGACGGATCGCCGGTCGGGGTCGGCCGGCCCTCGCCGGAAGGCCGGATGTCGGTGTGCGGGTCGGGCCGGACGATCGGGCCCGCGAGGGCCTGGGCGGCCGGGATCGGCTTGCCGCTGCCGTCGGTGTGCGGCTTCGGATGGCCTCCGCCGTCGGTGTGCGGGTTGCCCCGGACCAGGGACGGCCGGTAGTTCTTGCCGATCGCGATCTGCCAGCCGGGGTACTTCTCGGCGAGCAGCAGCTTGACGCCCTGGATCACCAGGGCCAGGTCGGACACGGGCGGAGTGCCGCGATGCGGATGAGCGTCGTGGCGCAGCTTGCGGTAAGCCTCGAGCTGGTGGCTGACCAGGTCGTGCCGCTTCATCAGCTTGCTGACCGCCTCGTCCAGGCCGTTCAGGTCGAACAGCCGGGCCAGGCCGAGCACCCCGTTCTCCTCGATGCCCCGGCCGCCGATCGTCACACCGCACTCTCGCAGCGCCTCTCGCACCACACTGAGCTGGGGAATGGCCACGACAAGCTCGTCGGCCTCAAACTTCTCCACCCAGCCATGCCCACCGGCCATGGTTCCTCCCGCGCTGGTCAGGGTCCTCCTGATGATGCGGAGGCGGGTCATCGCCCGCTGATACACCACGGCGCGAAAAATATTGGTTGACGCCGGCCGGTGGTGCCGTGCCTAGAATCGGCTGTGGACGTGCTGGCTGGGGGGCTGGCAGAACAAGCCAGCGAGGCCCGCCGCCTGGCCGAGGCGAAACCGGCCGAGGCGGTGGCGGTAGCCAGTCACGTCCTCGAACAGGCCCGGCGGGAGCGGGACTTCGTCTCCTGGGCGGTGGCCGAGCGGGCGCTGGGCGTGGCCGCCCTGCGCCTGGAAGACCCGGATGCCGCGCTGCGGCACCTGCGGGCGGCGGTCCGGCTGGGCCAGCGATCCGGCTCGGCGGCGGTGGCCGCCGACGCCCGGGCCGGCCTGGCCATGGCCTTAAACCTCCGCGGACAGAGCCGTCAGGCCCTGCGCCAGATCGAGTCCGCGCTGGCCGACCTGACCGGAGTGCAGCGGGCCCGGGCCCAGGCCCAGCGGGGCGCGATCCTCAGCCTGCTGGGCCGGATCGACGAGGCCCTGCCCGATTACCACGCCGCGCTGGCCGCGATGCGCCGGGCCGACGACCACGTCTGGGTGCAGAAGCTGCTGGCCAACCGGGCCGTCATCTACGGCTACCGGCAGGAGTTCACGGCCGCCGAGAACGACCTGCGCGAGGCCGAGCAGCTGTGCGTCCAGCACGACCTGCCGCTGCCGTTCGGGTACGTGCACCAGAACCTGGGCTGGATCAGCGGGCTGCGCGGGGACGCGCCGGCCGCGTTGCACCACTTCGACCTGGCCGAGCAGCGCCTGCGCGAGCACGGCGTCCCGGTCGGCGAGGTGCTGGCCGACCGGGCCGAACTGCTGCTGTCGGTGCGGCTGCTGGCCGAGGCCCGGCAGACGGCGGCCGCGGCCGTCCGCGAGTTCGAACAGCAGCGCCGGAACATCACCCTGCCCGAGGCCCGGCTGCTGCTGGCCCAGGCGGACCTGCTCGACGACCAGCCCGGGCCCGCGCTGGAGCAGGCCCGGGCCGCGATGCGCGAGTTCAGCCAGCAGGGCCGGCCGCGCTGGGCGGCGCTGGCCCGCTTCACCGTGCTGCGCGCCCAGGTCGCGGCGCGCCCCCAGGCCGGGGCGGGCCCCAGCGTCCGGTCGGTGGAGCGGGCCGCGGACGAGCTGTCGGCCGCGGGCTGGGCGCGGTCGGCGCTGCAGGCCCGGCTGCTGGCGGGCGAGCTGGCGCTGTCGCGCGGCTGGACCAGCCGGGCCGAGGAGCAGTTCACGGCGGCGGCCCAGCAGCGGCACCGCGGGCCGGCCCTGCAGCGGGCCCAGGCCTGGCACGCCGAGGCGCAGCGGCGGTGGGCCAAGGGAGACCGGCGCGGCGCGACCAGCGCGGCCCGGGCCGCGGTCCGGGTGTTCGATGAGCACTGGACCGGTCTGGGCGCCACCGACCTGCGGGCGCACGCGTCCGGGTACCGGGCCGACGTGGCCAGCTTCGGGCTGCGGATGGCGTTCACCGGCGACCAGCCGGCCGCCGTGCTGGAGTGGGCCGAGCAGGGCCGGGCCAGCCATCTCATGCACCGGCCGGTCCGGCCGCCCGCGGACCCGGCGCTGGCGGCGGCACTGCTGGAGCTGCGGGCCACGGTGAGCGAGATCTTCCGGGCCCGCGGGGCTGGGACCAGCACGGCGGCTATGGCCCGGCGCCAGCTGACCCTGGAGGCCTGGATCCGCGATTACCACCGGCGGCTGCCGGCCGAGAACGAACCCGGGCGGTCCCGCACCCCGCGGCCGAACCTGTTCCGGTCCCTGTCCGAGACGCTGGGGCCGGCCGCGTTGGTCGAGTTCATCCTGCTGGACGGGACGCTGCACGTGGTGACGCTGGCCGACGGCCGGATCGGCCAGCACGCGCTCGGCCCGGCCGGGCGGGTCCACGACCTGACCGGCCGGGTGCGGTTCGCCCTGCACCGGCTGGCCCGCCACCAGCCCGCGGAAGCCAGCAAGACCGCGGCCCGGGTGCTGCTGGCCGACGCGGCCGGACGGCTCGACCGGCTGCTGCTGGGCCCGGTGGCCAGCGTGATCGGCGACCGGCCGCTGGTCGTGGTGCCGGCCGGGGCGCTGCAGTCGCTGCCGTGGCCGATCCTGCCGTCCTGCGCGGGGCGGCCGATCACGGTCACCCCGTCGGCCGCGCTGTGGCTCGGGGACCGGGCGGGCGCCGGGCCGGGCGGGCCGGACGGGCCGGTGGTGGTCGCGGCCGGCCCGGGGCTGCCCGGGGCCGAACGCGAGGCGGCCGCGGTCGCGGCCCTGCACCGGGTGAGCCCGCTGCTGAACGCTGCGGCCGGGGTGGAGCCGGTGGCGGCCGGGCTGGACGGGGCCCGCGTGGCCCACCTGGCCGCGCACGGCCGGATCCACCCCAGCAACCCCCTGTTCACCTCGCTGACCTTCGCCGACGGCCCGCTCACCGTGTACGACGTGGAACGGCTGCGGCGGCCGCCCGAGGTCGTGGTGCTGGCCGCCTGCGACGTGGGCCGGTCCGCCGAGCACGCCGGCGGTGAGCTGATGAGCCTGTCCGCGGCGTTCCTGGCCCTGGGCACCCGGCAGGTCGTGGCGTCGGTGGTGCCGGTGCCGGACGCGGAGACCGTGCCGCTGATGGTGGCGTTCCACCGGCGGCTGGCGGCGGGCATCCCGACGGTGCCCGCGCTGGCCGCGGCCCAGTCCGAGCTGAGGCACAGCGACGCGGAAGCGATGGCGGCGGCGGCCCGGTTCATCAGCATCGGGACGGCTCCAGCGCACCAGCCTTAGATGAAAAATGGAACCCTGGCCTGCGCGGCGGCGTCCAACTAACCGGCGATAGCCACCCAAAAGGGGCATAGGTGAAGCCGAGCGCGCGCAGGCTGAGGGCGGGGCCGGCCTGTGCCCTGGTGGCCGCCGGCGAGCTGGTGCTCGCGGGTGCGGTCGCGTGCGGGTCGCAGGCCGCTCATCCGGAGGCGGGCGGGTCCACGGCGGCCGCCTCCTCCAGCCCGGCACCGATTCCGGCCGCGATCCTGAACGCGGTGACCGGTGGGTCGAAAGTGCTGGGCATGAGCCTGGCCCGGGTCAAGGGCTTCGGGTTCGGCTCGGACATGACCCGGCCCCACCTGGCCTGGCTGGTGTCGGTGGACCCGTGGGGCGGCGCCTACGGGGTGACCGTTTTCGGCTGCGGGCGGATCACCTACGACGTGGAGCTCATCGACCCGGATACCGGATCGGGCACATGCACCAGGGCACCCCGGCCGCCAACTGACGGAACGCTTCGACCGGGGTCAAAACGTCCGGTTCTTATACTTGAACCATGAGCCAGGTTTCCACCGAACCCGCCCACGGCGACAGCGACATCGCCGCGATCGGATCGCTGGTGGCCGATCGGGCCCGCTGCCGCATCCTGCTCGCACTGGGTGACGGCCGGGCGCTGCCCGCCAGCCGGCTCGCGTCCGAGGCCGGGGTCAGCCCGGCCACGGCCAGCAGCCACCTGCGCAAGCTCACCGACGCGGCCCTGCTCACCGTGGAGACGCACGGACGGCACCGCTACTACCGGCTGGCCGGCCCGGACGTCGGCCGGCTGATCGAAGCCCTGCAGCAGGTGGCACCGGCCACGCCGGTCCGGTCGCTGAAGCAGGACACCAGCGCCCGGCAGCTGCGCGAGGCCCGGACCTGCTACGACCACCTGGCCGGCCGGCTCGGGGTGTCGCTGATGCGGGTCATGCTCGACCGCGGCTACCTGGCCGGCGGCGACGGCGGGTACGACCTGGACCGCACCCCCGGCGACCACCGGGCCGGCTACGGGCACGAGGTCGACTACACGCTCACCCCGGCCGGGCAGGATTTCCTGGGCGGTTTCGGAGTGCAGGTTCCGCCCCGGCGGCGGCTGATCCGGTACTGCGTGGACTGGAGCGAGCAGCGCCACCACCTGTCCGGGGCGCTCGGGCGCGGCCTGCTCGACCGGCTGATCGAGCTGGGCTGGGTGCGGCGCTCGCACGGCAGCCGGGCGGTCAAGGTCACGGGCACCGGCCAGGCCGGGCTGGGCGAGACGTTCGGGATCAAGGACTGAGCGCGGTCTCGTCGATCTGGACCGGGTAGCCGGCCCGCAGAACCGCCACGCTGGACGGCGGGGTGATCACGGTGGCCGTGCCCGCCCGCGGGCGCGGGACGGGGGCGCCGTAGCCTTCGACCGTCCACGGGACCGCGGAGTTCCCGACGACCACGGCCGGACCGTCGTCGAGCAGCACGAACGTGCCGTTGGGCAGGCCGGCCCAGGGCATTTCGTGCCAGCGGCGGCGGTGGGTGCCGGGCACGATCCGCTCCCGGTGCAGCTGCGCGTTCATCTCCTTGGCCCCCGGGATGCCGGTGCCGTTTCCCCCGGCCCAGGCCTGCTGGTAGGCGCGGTAGTCCGCGCGGCGGCACTCGGCGCACGGGCGGTGCCCGGCCGCGAACGAGACCGCCTCGTCGTGGAAGTACAGGTGCGTGTACCGGTGCGGCAGCCACTGCTCCCGCCACCGGCCGCGGAACTCCAGGGCGCAGGTGATCCACAGGTCACTGGCGTGCGAGCGCACGATCTCGTGGCCCTCGTGCAGGACGCCGCGGTTGCCGGTCCACGCCCCGCGCAGCGGGACGGCCACGATCTCCCCCTCCGGGGTCACCCGGTTCCGCTCCGGGCTCCGGTTCGAGGCCGGCCCGGGACTCCGCTCCGGCACCGTGTCACCTCCGCGTGTTATCTTTTAACCGCCATTAGAAGATTGCCGTCGCCCCGGGAGCCGCTGATGACCGACCTCCTCCCGATCCCGCCGGAACAGGCCGACCTGCGCGAAGCCGTCCGCAAGGTGGCGGGCCGGTACGGCCACAAGTACTTCGTCGACTGCGCGACCTCGCACTCCGAACCCATCGAACTGTACGAGGAACTCGGCGCGGCCGGGTTCCTGGGCGTGCACCTACCCGAAGAGTACGGCGGCGGGGGCGCGGGCCTGGCCGAACTGTGCGCGGTGATCGAAGAGGTGGCCGCGGCCGGCTGCCCGCTGCTGATGATGGTCATCGCCCCCGCGATCTGCGGTTCGATCATCGCCGCGCACGGGTCGCCGGAGCTGAAGCGGGAGTGGCTGCCGGGCCTGGCCCACGGCACCCGGACCATGTCGTTCGCGATCACCGAGCCGGACGCGGGGTCGAACACCCACGCCCTCAAGACCAGCGCCCGCCGGGACGGCGGCGACCACGTGATCAGCGGGACCAAGTACTGGATCAGCGGGGCCGACCAGGCCGACGCCATTCTGGTCGTGACCCGGGACGCCGACGCCTTGGCCGCCAGCGCGGGCGGGGGCGGGGCCGCCGAGCGGGACACGCCGATGTCGATGTTCGTGGTGCCGGCCGGGGCCGGCGGCCTGAGCATGCAGCCCATCGAGGCCGAACTGATCCAGCCGGAGAAGCAGTTCACCGTGTTCTTCGACCAGGTGCGAGTGCCCGCGGCCGCGCTGGTCGGCGAGGCTGGCCGCGGGTTCCGGGCCGTGTTCGCCGGGCTCAACCCGGAACGGGTCACCGCCGCCGCGATCAGCAACGGGATCTCCCGCTACGCGCTGGAGCGGGCCACCCGTTACGCTCGCGAGCGCGCGGTGTGGAAGACGCCGATCGGCGCGCACCAGGGCGTGGCCCACCCGCTGGCCGAGTGCTACATCGCGGTGACCCAGGCCCGGCTGCTGACCGCGCGGGCGGCCGAACTGGCCGACACGGTGGGCGCGGGCGGCCGGTCGGCCGAGGCGGTCAACATGGCCAAGTTCGCGGCGGCCGAGGCGTCACTGAAGACCCTGGACCAGGCCATTCAGGTGCACGGCGGCAACGGCCTGTCCCGCGAGTACGGCCTGGCCGACCTGTGGTTCCTGGCCCGGATGCTGCGGACCGCGCCGACCAGCCGGGAGATGGTGCTGAACTTCGTGGCCCAGCATTCTCTGGGCCTGCCGAGCTCGTACTAGGAGGCAATGTGACGCGCTTGTCGCAAGACGAGCAGGACATCGTCGACACCGTCCACGAGTTCGTGGACCGCGAGGTGCGCCCCGTCGTGCGGGACCTGGAGCACGCCAACACCTACCCCGAGAAGCTCATCGACCAGATGAAGCAGCTGGGCATCTTCGGCCTGGCCATTCCCGGGCCGTACGGGGATGTCCAGGTGTCGATGCCCTGCTACGCCATGATCACCGAGGAGCTGGCCCGGGGCTGGATGAGCCTGGCCGGGGCCATGGGCGGCCACACCGTGGTGGCCAAGCTGCTGGTGATGTTCGGCACCGACGAGCAGAAGCAGGCTTACCTGCCCCGCATGGCCACCGGCGAGCTCCGGGCCACCATGGCCCTGACCGAGCCGGTGGGCGGCTCGGACCTGCAGGCCATGCGGACGGTCGCGGTTCTGGACGGGGCCGGGGAGACGTACACGGTCAACGGGTCGAAGATGTGGATCAGCAACGCGCGGCGCTCCGGGCTGATCGCACTGCTGGTCAAGACCGACCCGGCCGCCCGGCCCCGGCACCAGGGCATCAGCATCCTGCTGGTCGAGCCGGGCGACGGCCTGACCGTCTCCCGCGACCTGGGCAAGCTCGGCTACAAGGGCGTCGAATCCTGCGAGCTGGTCTTCACCGATTACCGCGCGCCCCGGCCGGCGCTGCTCGGCGGCACCGAGGGGGCCGGGTTCGCGCAGATGATGAAGGGCCTGGAGACCGGGCGCATCCAGGTCGCCTCCCGGGCCCTGGGCGTGGGCCGGGCCGCGTTCGAGGACTCACTCAAGTACGCCCAGGAACGGGAGGCGTTCGGCAAGCCGATCTGGAAGCACGAGTCGATCGGCAACTACCTGGCCGACATGGCCACCCAGCTCACGGCCGCCCGCCAGCTGGTGCTGTTCGCGGCCGAGCGGTTCGACGCCGGTGAGCGCTGCGACCTGGAGGCGGGCATGGCCAAGCTGTTCGCCTCCGAGACCGCGATGCAGATCGCGCTCAACGCCGTGCGGATCCACGGCGGCTACGGATATTCGACCGAGTTCGACGTCGAACGGTACTTCCGGGACGCGCCGCTGATGATCGTGGGCGAGGGCACCAACGAGATCCAGCGCAACGTGATCGTCAGTCAGCTGATCAGCCGGGGCGGTCTGGGCGGCCCGGGTGGCCGGTAAGGCAGTCCGGGCGGCCGGTAAGGTAGCCCGGTGCCAGCACTGAAAGGGCCGCCTGGCTCTGGCTCCCACGGCTCCCCTGGCCAGGGCCAGAGCAAATCGGAGCGAACCCGGGAACGGCTGCTGCACGCGGCCGCGGTCACGCTCAGCCGGCTCGGCTATGCGGGCATGCGCCTGGTCGACGTGGGCGAGGAAGCCGGCGTGCAGGCCCCGGCCATCTACTACTACTGGCCCTCCCGCGAGCAGCTGATCGAAGAGGTCGTGACCGTGGGCACGGTCCGGCTGCGTGAGTACGTGGCCGCCGCGCTGGCCGCCGCTCCCCCGGGCACGCCGGCCCTGGACCGGCTGGACATCGCGATCGACGCCCACCTGCGCCAGCTCATGTCCGAGTCGGCGTTCGCGCACGCCGTGATCCGCAACATCAGCCAGCTCCCGGCGGCCATCCGCTCCCACCAGATCGTCGAGGAGCGCAGGTACGCCGAGATCTGGCGCAGTCTGTTCACCGAGGCGGTGGACTCGGGCGAGCTGCGCTCCGGCCTGGATCCCGATCTGGCCCAGCCGCTGATCATCGGCATCCTCAACTGGGCCGCCGAGTGGTGGTCACCCAAGCGCAGCTCGATCGACGCCGTGGTGGCGACCGCCCAGTCGATCGTCCGCCACGGCGTCGCTGCTGAGGCGGCTGGGGCCTCTGGGATCTCTGGGGCTTAGCTGAGCTGCCACTGCGGATCCCGGCCGAGGTAACGGAGGAGCTCGGCGGCTGGACCGCCCCCGGGCTGGGGTGGAAGCGCGGCCGCGTAGGCGCCGAACTGGCGCAGTGGCTCGATGATGGCGCGGGCCGGGAGGAGCTGGATGGCCAGGTCATCGGGCAGGAATCCCGGCTGGCCGAGCGCGGCCGCGATGTCCCAGGCGTGGATGGCGGCGTCCAGGGCACAGGCGGCCGCGGCGACCGGGGCGGCCAGCTCCCCCTGCGGGAGCGGCGTGGGCACCGCATCGTCGCCGGACCCGATGTTCGCCCAGGCGGTGCGGGCGGTGGCCAGGGCCGGGTCGAGGAGGTCGCCGACGCCCCGCTCGAGGTGACCGGAGGGCGCGAACGGGTTGGCGTCCGGCCCGCTGCCCTGGCCGAGGGCGGCGGCCCAGGCCAGCTGGTCCCCGGCCGCGTGCTGCAGGACCTGGGCGACGGTCCAATTGGCGCATGGGGTGGACGCCTCCTGGTTCCCGGTGTTGATCATCGTGGCGGCGGTTCGCAGCAGATCCAGCGATTCGGTGATGACGTTCGGGGTCACCTCGGACATGACATTCAGCTCCTCGATCATGGTGGCAAGTCCGCCCCACGCCTCAGCGTTTATCCTGCATCTCGAACCCGGAACGGAATGAACAGTTCCATCATAACAGAGCAGATCATTCCGTTCCAGTGTTAGGCTGGGGGCATGCGTACGATTGACAGCGCGCACAGTGGGCGGCGTCCCACCGAAGGACCGCTCAGCGGGCGGCGCCGGGAGGCGGCCCGCAACGACGTCGAAATCCTGGCCGCGGCCCGCGAGGTCTTCCTGGCCGATCCGTCGGCACCCATTTCCGCGGTCGCCGCCCGCGCCGAGGTCGGGATCAGCGCCCTCTACCGGCGCTACGCCAGCAAGGACGACCTGCTCCGCGAGCTGGCCCGCGACGGCCTGGCCCGCTACGTCACCGAGCTCGAACGTGCCCTCAGCGATGACCGCGACCCCTGGACCGTCTACGCCGACTGCCTGGCCCGGGTGCTCGACGGCGGCAGCCAGGCCCTGGCCCAGCGCCTGGCCGGAAGCTTCACTCCCACTCCGGACCTGAGCGAGCTGGCCCGACGAGCGGGAACCTTGGCCGGCGCCGTGCACCAGCGCGCCCAGGACGCCGGCGCCCTCCGCGACGACGTGACCGCGGCCGACGTCGTGCTGCTGCTCGAGGCGCTCAGCGCCATCACCGTGCCCAGCCCCGATGGGGGCCTGGCCCTGCGACGCCGCTATCTCGCTTTGCTCTTGCAGTCCCTCCGCGCTCCGGCCACCGGGCCCTTGCCCGGGCCCGCCGCCGACCCGGCCGCGCTGGCCGCCAGGTGGCTCGGGAAATAGCGGCCCACGGCGCAGGAACCAAGGGGGTGCTTCCGTGACAAGCTACGGCTATGACAGCTGACAAGCCGGAGCCGACGGTCGCGCAGCGGGCTACGGCATCACTGGATGAATTCATCGCCACGGTCCTGCGCCATGTACGCACCGGCGAGAGCGACCCGCTGGAAGATCTGGGCCTGCAGAAGGCCGCCGAAGAACTGCAGAACTGGCGGCCGGACGTCCCGGGGGCGGGCGACGTCCCGGGGGCAGGCGCCGAGCCTGAACTGGGCTGAAGCAGACTAGCCGGCCGCTACGGTTCAGGCGGGTACAGCAGGTCCGTCAGCGTGAACTGCCCGGGCTCGCGGCTGGGCAGGGTCGGCCGCCAGCCGGGGTCCACCGACCGCTGGGACGAGGGGTCACCGTCGATCACGGCTAGCAGCACCTCGCCGACGATGAGCGAGCCAACGGGCCCCAGCCGCTCGCCGTCCTCGCGGACCGCTGCCTCGCGCTCGATGTAGTACCAGAGGGGGGTCTCGCTCGCCCAGCCCAGGGCCGCGAGGCCGATCTCGTCGCGAGCCAGCGGCACCTCTCCGACCCGCCGGGCGACGGCCTCGCCGGAGGGCAGGCCGGTGGCGGTCCCGCGCAGCAGGTCGCGGACGGCCAGGGAGGCCTGGTCTTCCTCGTCCACGGCCCCGGTGATGTCGACGGGCAGGTGGATCAGCGAGTTGGGCAGGCGGCCGTCGATCGCCTTGGCCCGCTGGGCCGGCGGCTGACCGGGGACATCGAGCAGCAGCGGCCAGTGCGCGACGTGGCCGGCCGGCGTGGGCCGGAACCCCATCAGGTCCGGCATCAGCTTGAAGGCGGGACCGCCTGGCTGCAACCGGTAGCTGTCGCGCATCTGGCTGTGCCCGAACCGGTAGGCGGCGTCGGCGAACTCCAGCGGGATGGCGACGGCACCCTCGGGGCGGAAGTGTCGCGGCCCGTGTTCCAGCAGCCGGGCCGCCCGCTCCCGGCCGAGGGTCTCGGGCAGGTAGTCGTGCAGCATCACGTACTGGTAATGCCAGGTGAGCGCCTGCCGGGCCGCGCCGAACAGGTCGGCCTCGGGGACGCCGTCCTCGCGCAGACGGTCGACCAGCCGGTTATGGGCCCGGATCATGGCCACGTGCAGCTGGGAGATCAGGCCATGGACGTCCTGGCGGGGGTCGCCGGCCAGGGCGATGCCCTCCGGATTGCGGGGCAGGTCGTCCTCCTGGCCTGTTTCGATCTGTCCCAGCAGGAGCCGCGCCGGGTCGCGCCGGCGGTACAGATAGGGATTGCCGACCGGCCCCTGGCCGTACAAGAGCTCCAGGTTGAGCCGCGCGCTGCGGGCGTTCCTGAGCAGCTCGGCGTCGTCGTGATGCGTCACGGGCGAGCGATCGGCCGTCAGGTCGTGGGCCAGGTACTGGCCGAAGACCGGGCGCCCGGCGGCGACCGTGCGGGCGTCGGCCGCATCGTCGTTCGTGCCGTCACTGGGGCCGCCGGCCCGGCCGATGGCTCGCTGCGTATCCGGCTCGATCGCCAGCGCCGGCAGCTCCGGGAACAGACGTGTGTAGCGGCCTCCGGCCAGGACGGCGCCGCGGTTCCGCGCCGGGGCCAGGCAGTGGTCGCGCACCTGTCTCATCGCCGCAGTCCCCTCGTTGCTTCAGCCCTAACGGGACCAAAGTATGCGCCACGGCCGTCGGTGACGGCAGGAGCAGGGCCCGGCAGCTGCGAGGATGAAGTCATGGTTGAGCAGGCTGGTTTCCCAGGCGGCCTGGTGGCAGCCGTGCCCTACGCCGGGCTCGGCTTGGATCGGGCCACCAGCCGCCGGGACGACCCTGCCTGGGTCGCGGCTTTGGCAGCAGACCCGCTGGCGCGGGTCCGGCCGCTGTGGCGCGACCAGTGTCTGGTCGCCGGGGATCCGCCGGCTCCCGTCGTGCTGCCGGTTGGTGCCGTCGGCGGCGCCGAGCTGGCCAGGTTGGTGCTGCTCGGCCTCGACGACGGGGTGGCCGACTTCGCCGTCGATCTTTCCGATCTCAGTTTGGAGGGCGCGCTGGCGAGCGCGGGAGCGGACGCACCGGCCGATATCCGGTCGCTGTTCGCCGGCTTGCCGGCGGTCCAGGCCGGGCTCCTGGCCTACGCGCGCGGTCTGCTGTACTGGAACCGGTATCAGCGCTATTGCGGTCGCTGCGGTTCCGCCGCCCAGGCGCGCAACGCCGGTCACCTGCGGGTCTGCACGAATGAACACTGCGGCACGCTGCTGTTCCCGCGCATCGAGCCCGCAGTCATCACGCTGGTCGAGACGGCCACCTCGCCCCGCCGCTGCCTGCTGGCGCGGCACCGTGCCTCGAAGACCGGCGGCTACTCGCTGCTGGCCGGCTTTGTGGAGATCGGCGAGGGGCTGGAGGACGCGGTGCGCCGGGAGATTGTCGAAGAGGCCGGGATCGCGCTCGGCGACGTCGCCTACGCCGGCTCACAATCATGGCCGTTCCCCGCCGGGCTCATGGTCGGGTTCCGGGCGACCGCCGCGGACGAGTCCGTGTCCGTCGATGGCGACGAGATCGCGGAGGCTCGCTGGTTCACCAGCGATGAGCTCCGGGACTACGCCAAGGCCACCGGCCGGCTCGGCCGTGCCGACTCGATCGACCGGGTCATGCTCGCCACCTGGCTCGCGGAGGGCGGCAGAAGGTGAACCGGGACCCGTGGGCACGGGACCGGTGAGCTGTCAGGGCATGGTGTAGCCGCCGCTGACGGAGATGACCTGGCCGGTGACCTGGCGGGCGGCGCGGGGGGATGAGATCCAGGTGACGGCGCTGGCGATGTCGGCGGCGTCGGTGAGGCGGCGGAGGGGAATGTCCTTCTTCAGGTAGTCGATCTGCTTTTCGTTGAACACCGCGTCCTGGCCGGCCGCCCACAGGCTGGCGGAGCCGACGGCGTCGGGGCTGTCGGGGATGACGAGGCCGGGGCAGATCACGTTGGAGCGGATGCCGTGGCGGCCGTGTTCGCGGGCGGTGGTGCGGGCCAGGGCGATGACGGCGGCTTTGGTGGCGCCGTAGATGCCCTGGCGGATCTGGCCGAAGGCGGCGTCACTGGCGATGAACACGATGGCGCCGGTCCCCGCCTCGCGCATGGGCGGGATGGCGGCCTGGGTGCAGGCGACGGCGGTGTAGAAGTTGACTTCGACCGTGCGCTGCCACCTGGCGCGGTCGGTGTCTTCGGCGATGAAGCCGGGGACGCTCCAGCCGGCGTTGTTGACCAGCACGTCAATGCCGCCCCAGCGGCCGAGCAGTCCGGCCACCGCGCGTCCCCCGGCGCCGTCGGCGGTGAGGTCGCCGATGGCCAGTTCGGCGGCGGCGGCACCGCGTTCGAGGGCTTCGGCCTGGACCTTGGCCGCCTGGCCGGCGTCAACGTCGGCGATGACCACGCGGGCGCCCTCGGCGGCGAAGCCGTGCACGATGCCGCGGCCGATGTTCGACCCGCCCCCCGTGACCAGCACGCGGGCGTTGGCCAGGCCGAGATCCACCCGATCACTCCCCTTGCCTCGCCTGGTTGGACGTCCTGGAGCATAATTTAGCCCGGATTTGAAAATTTTGTCCTGGAGGGCTGGGCATACTCCGGTCGTGGACGCGAGCCAACGGGAGTGCGGCGTGGGTGAGGTGCTGATCGGCGAGGGGCCGGTGCTGCTGGAGGTCGACGCGGCGGGGGTGGCGCGGGTTCGGCTCAATCGGCCGGAGGCGGCCAACGGGATGAACGTGGAGCTGCTGCGGGCGTTGCATGAGGCGATCATGTGGTGCCACCGGGATCCGCGGGTGCGGGTGGTGGTGCTCAGCGGGGCGGGCAAGAACTTCTGCGCCGGGGGTGATGTGCGGGCGTTCGCCAGCAAGGGCGAGGAGCTGCCGGATTATCTGCGGGAGGCGACGAGCTGGCTGCAGCTGGCCACGGCGGCCCTGGTGCAGCTGGGGGCGCCGGTGATCGCGCAGGTGCAGGGGTTCGCGGCCGGGGGCGGCGGGTTCGGGCTGGTGTGCGCGGCCGACCTGGTGGTGGCGGCGGAGTCGGCGCGGTTCTTCTCGGGTGCGGTGCGGGTGGGCATGGCCCCGGACGCGGGCACCACGGTGACGCTGACCCAGCTGGTGGGGCTGCGGCAGGCCCTGCGCATCCTGCTGACCAACCCCACGCTGACCGCGGCCGAAGCCCGCGACCTGGGCGTGGTCACCGAGGTGGTGCCGGACGACGAGCTGGGGGCGCGGGCGGACGCGCTGGCCGCGGAGCTGGCCGGCTCCGCGCCGATGGCCCTGGCCGCGACCAAGCGGCTGGTGTGGGCCGGGGTCGGCGCCACCCTGGCCGAGCGGCTGCCCGAGGAGGCGCGCACGGTGTCGGAGCTGTCCGGCTCGGCCGACGCTCGCGAGGGGCTGACGGCGGTGATCGAGCGCCGGGCCCCGGAGTTCAGCGGGTCATGAGCGAGCCAGTTGTCCTGAGCCGGGACGAGGACCGCGTTCGGGTCATCACGCTGAACCGGCCCGAGGTCCGCAACGCCTTCGACATCCCGATGCGGGTCGAGCTGGTCGCCGCCATCGAGGCGGCCATGGCCGACGGCCAGGTGCGGGTGGTCATCCTGACCGGGGCGGGCGGGGCGTTCTGCGCGGGCGGGGACATCTCGATCATGGAGCGGATGCCCCGGGAGGACGCGGCGGCCCGGGCCGAGCTGACCCAGCGGGTCGTCCGGACCCTGTGGGCCGGGACCAAGCCGGTGCTGGCGGCGGTGGAAGGACCGGCGTTCGGGGCCGGGCTGTCGCTCGCGCTGGCCTGTGACCGGATCGTGGCCGCGGCCGACGCCCGGTTCGGCGCGGCCTTCACCCGGATCGGGCTGGCGGGCGACATGGGCGTGCTGGCCAGTCTGCCCGCACGGCTGGGGCCGGCCCGGGCCAAGCAGTTCCTGATGCTGTCCGAGCAGGCCAAGGCGCCCGACGCGCTGGCCATGGGCCTGATCGACGTGGTCACCGAGCCGGGGAACGCGGTGACGGCGGCGCTGGCGGACGCGCGCAAGCTGGCGGCGGGCCCACCGCTGGCCCTGGCCGCGATCAAGGCGGCGTTCGCCCGCTACCCGATGAGCCGGGAGCAGCTGCTGGAGCTGGAGACCGGGACCCAGGTCGACATGTACATGTCGGCCGACTTCGCCGAGGGGGTGGCCGCGTTCCGGGAGCGGCGTTCACCGAAGTTCGACGGACGGTAGGGCATCACCGCGGGACGGAGCGGAACCTTGATGTAACGGGCGCGCATGACCTAGGGTGCTTTTTAATCGTTATTAAGGGGAGGCGCCGTGGCCCTGGGGATTGAGACGCGCCGGGCGCGGCTGCGTGAGCGGTTCGCGGAGTGGGTGCCGCGGACGCTGCACGATCGGCTCGATGACTGTGCCGCCGAGTACGGGGACCGGCCGTTCGTGATCACCGATGAGCGGACGATCAGCTACGCGGAGACCGCGGACTGGTCGTGCCGGCTGGCCGACGGGCTGGCCGCGCTGGGGGTGAAGCCCGGCGACCGGGTGGGCATGGTGATGGCCAACTACCTGGAGTTCGTGCCGCTGAAGTTCGCGATCGCGCGGGCCGGGGCGGTGGCCATCCCGTTCAACTACCTGTACCGGCGGGACGAGCTCGGCTACGTGCTGGCCCAGTCGCGGTGCAACGTGCTGATCACCATGACCGGGTTCATGGGCCTGGATTACCTGGGCATGCTGGACGAGATCGCGCCCGGGTGGGACAAGGGCGGCGAGCTGGAGCTGGCCCCCCTGCCGGACCTGCGCCGGGTGGTGCTGCTGAGCACCGACGGGCGGACCCGGGACGGCGTGGACGATGTGGCGGCCCTGGCCGCGCGGGGTGATGAGCATGGCGGCGCGGCTGTCGCTGATGGGATCGACCCCGAGTACGTCGGGGACATCCTCTACACCTCCGGCACCACCGGCTCGCCCAAGGGCGTGATGGTCACCCACGACGCGGTGCAGCGCACCGGGTACGCGTCGGCGCTGACCCGGGCCTACGAGGACGGGCGGCGGGTGCTGTTCTCGCTGCCCTGCTACCACATGTTCGGCTACGTCGAAGGCCTCATGTCGGTCATGTTCGTGGGCGGCGCGATCGTCCCGCAGACCACGTTCAGCCCGGTCAGCTACCTGCACGGTGTGCAGCAGCACCAGGCCACGGACATCTTGTGCGTGCCGACCATGGCCGTGGCCATCATCGAGCACCCGGACCTGAAGAACTACGACCTGTCCACGCTGAACGCGATCTTGTGCGGGTCGGCGCCGGCCCCGGTGTGGATCTGGGAGAAGTTCCGCGACGACCTGAACATCAGCGAGATCGTGACCGGCTACGGCATGACCGAGTGCGGGGGCGCGATGACGCTCACGCTGCCGGAGGACCCGCTGGAGCTGTCGTCGGGCACGGTGGGACGGCCCAAGCTGGCCGGATCGGCCGGGCTGGCCGAGGCGGCCGCGCCTGGCCACGGCGGTGACCTGTGCCGGTACCTCACGGTGGACCCGCTGACCGGCGAGCCGCTGGCCGAGGGGACCGAGGGCGAGCTGGCTTCGTCCGGGCCGACCACGATGACCGGCTACTGGCGCAAGCCCGAGGAGACGGCCGCGGTCCTGTCCCCCGACGGCCTGCTCCGGTCCGGGGACCTGGGGCTGGTCGGGCCGGACGGCTACCTGCGGGTCACCGGGCGGAGCAAGGAGCTGTACAAGAGCGGCGGCGAGCTGGTCATGCCGCGCGAGATCGAGGAGATGCTCAGCGCCCACGACGACGTCGCGCAGGTGTTCGCGATCGGGCTGACCGACGAGCGCTGGGGCGAGATCGGCTGCGCGGTGGTGGTCCGGCGGGCGGGCGCGACCATCACCGAGGACGACGTGATCGCGCTGTGCAAGGCCAGCCTGGCCCGGTTCAAGGTGCCCAAGCAGGTCGTCTTCCTGGAACAGGACGAGCTGCCCAAGACCCCGACCGGCAAGGTGCAGAAGTACCGGCTGGTGCCCATGGCCGAGCAGCGAATCCAGCGGGACACGGCGTGACCGACACGCTCGAGGCGGTGGCGGGCCGGGATTACGGGGCGCTGATCCGGCCGACGCGGGTCCACGGGTCGCTGTACACCGCCCCGGAGATCTTCGCCGAGGAGCTGGCCCGGATCTGGTACACGACCTGGGTGTTCGTGGGTCACGAGAGCGAGGTGGCCCAGCGAGGCGACTACGTGCGCAAGAAGCTGGGCCTGCAGGACGTGATCATGACCCGGGACCGGGACGGGCAGGTGCACCTGCTGCTCAACCGGTGCGCGCACCGGGGCAACCAGGTCTGCGCGGACGAGCGGGGCAACTCGGGCTCGTTCCGCTGCCCGTACCACGGCTGGACCTACCGGAACAACGGTGAGCTGCTCGGCTACCCGTTCAACCGCGGTTACGGCGGCAAGGGGAATCTGGAGCAGCGGCTGGCCCTGGGCCGGGTGCCGCGGGTCGATTCTTACCAGGGGTTTGTGTTCGGCAGCTTCGCCGCGGACGGCCCGTCGCTGACCGAGCACCTGGGCGCGGCGGCCGGGGAACTGGACCGGCTGGCCCGGCTGTCGCCGGACGGCCGGGTCGAGCTGACCGCGGGCTGGCTCAAGCACCGGACCCGGGCCAACTGGAAGCTGCTGGCCGAGAACGAGACCGACGGATATCACCCGCAGTTCGTGCACGGCTCGATCTTCAGCGTCACCGACAGCCCGATCGGGGCGCTGTACAGCGACAAGTTGGCCGCGGTGACCCGGAATCTGGGCGGCGGGCACAGCGAGAACGACCTGCGGCCGGAGTTCCGCCGGTTGGGGCAGCCGATGCGGTGGTTCGGCACCACGCAAGAACGGGTGCCGGGCTATGCCGCCGCGATGCGGGCCGCGTACGGGGCGGACGCCGAGCAGATCATGATCGAGTGCGGCCCGCACGTGATGATCTTCCCGAACCTGTTCGTGGCCGAGATCCAGGTGTTCAACATCCAGCCGGTGGCGCCTGGGGAGTGTGTGCAGTACGTGACCGCGGTGCAGCTCGCGGGCGGGCGGGAGCTGAACCGGCGGATGATCTCGCAGTCGATCGGCTCGGTCGGGCCGGCGGGCATGCTGCTGGCCGACGACACCGAGATGTACCAGCGCAATTGGGCGGGCCTCGGATCGCTGACGCCGGAGTGGGTCGACGTGCGCCGTGGGCTGAACCGCGAGA
>DASXMW010000126.1:0-4456 GCA_036495425.1 Streptosporangiaceae bacterium
CCGCAGTGCGCCATGCAGTTGGCGCAGCGCGGGTCCTTGCCCCGGCCGAACTTCTCCCACTCGGTGGTCTCGATCAGTTCCTGGTAGGTCTTCACGTAGCCGTCGGCCATCAGGTAGCAGGGCTTCTGCCAGCCGAGCAGCGAGTAGGAAGGGATGCCCCAGGCGGTGCACTCGAAGTCCTGCTTGCCCTCGAGGAAGTCCAGGAACAGCGGGGTGTGGTTCAGCCGCCACTTCTTGCGCCGCCCGTCCGCGAACGCCTTGCGGAACAGTTCCCGGGTCTCGGTCACGCCCAGGAAGTGGTCCTGGTCCGGCGCCTTCTCGTAGGCGTAGGCGGGCGAGATCTGCATCTCGTCGATCTCGAGGTCGTCGTTCAGGAAGTTCATCACATCGATGATGGTCTGCGGGGTGTCGGTGTTGAAGAAGGTCGTGTTGGTGTTGACCTTGAAGCCCTTGGACTTGGCCAGCTTGATGGCCTCGACGGCCTGGTCGAACACGCCTTCCTTGCAGACCGACTCGTCGTGCCGCTCCTTGAGCCCGTCGATGTGCACGACGAACGCGAAGTAGGGCGACGGCTTGAACTTGTCGATGTGCTTGGGCAGCAGGACCGCGTTGGTGCACAGGAACACGAACTTCTTCTTGTCCAGCAGCCGCTGCACGATCTCGTCGATCTGCGGGTGCATCAGCGGCTCGCCGCCGGCGATCGAGACCATGGGCGCGCCGCACTCCTCGACCGCGCCGACGGCCTGCTCGACCGGCATGCGCTGCTTGAGCACGGTGTGCGGCTGCTGGATCTTGCCGCAGCCCGCGCACTTGAGGTTGCAGGCGAACAGCGGCTCGAGCTCGACGATCAGCGGGAACTTCTTGTTCCGGGTGATCTTCTGCTTCATCAAATATGAACCGATGCGCATGCTCTGGCGCATGGAAACGCTCATTAGGGCCGTACCTCCTTGGGCAGGCTGAATCGGATGGACTCCGTCGTGGTGACGCGCTCGCCCACCTCGACCGGGCCGAGCCCGCCGAGCGCGTCGATGATCTCGCTGACCACGGCGGGCGGCGCCGACGCGCCTGCGGTCAGCCCGATGGTGGACACCCCGTCCAGCCAGCCGAGCTGGATGTCCTCCGGGCCATCGATCAGATGGGCGGGGGTGCCCGCCCGCTCGGCGGTCTCGACCAGCCGCCGGGAGTTCGATGAGTTGGCCGAGCCGGCCACCAGGACCAGGTCGGCGTCGCCGGCGACGGCCCGGACGGCCTGCTGCCGGTTGGTGGTGGCGTAGCAGATGTCGTCACTGCCCGGCCCGCGGGCGGCCGGGAACCGGTCCAGCAGGGCGCTGGCCACGTCTTCGGCCTCGTCCGCGGCCAGCGTGGTCTGCATCAGGAAGGCGACCTTGTTCTCGTCCCGGGGCCGCAGCGAGGCCACGTCCTCCGCCGTCTCGACCAGCACGGTCGACCCGGGCGCCTCGCCGAGGGTGCCTTCGACCTCTTCGTGGCCGTTGTGGCCGATCAGCGCGACCAGGTAGCCATCACCCGCGAAACGCACGGCTTCCTTGTGGACCTTGGCCACCAGCGGGCAGGTGGCGTCGACAACCGACAGGCCGCGCTGGGCCGCCTCGTCGCGGACGGCGGGCGAGACCCCGTGGGCGGAGAACACGACCGGGGCCCCGTCCGGGACCTCGTCCAGTTCGTCCACGAAGATCGCGCCGCGCCGCTCCAGGTCGTGCACGACGTGGGTGTTGTGCACGATCTGCTTGCGCACGTAGACCGGGGAGCCCTGCTGGGCGAGCACCCGTTCGACGATCTCGATGGCCCGTTCGACCCCGGCGCAGAACGACCGGGGCCCGGCCAGCAGCAGCTGCCGGGAGCCGCAGGCGGCGGCCCACCGGTCCAGCACCGGGCCGGCCGCGCGCAGCGAGCGCAGCGCGGCCAGGCCCCCGCTGACCAGGCCGGGGTGGACCAGCGGGCGGCCCGGGGTGTCGGAGACGGCCCGCAGCACGGCCAGCGGGCGGCCCTGGGCGGCCGCGGCCAGGGCGGCCGACTCCATGTCGGCCACGGTCAGGCCTTCGCGGGCCAGCTTCTCCCGCTCCTCGCCCCGGACCAGGTGGTCCACGGTGCCGATGCGGCCCGAGCGGACGGCCAGGCCGGCCCGCCGCAGCTCACCGAGCAGCAGCGGGGCCGACGGCACCGGCACCGCGGTGGCCGGGTCCGGCCGGCCGTCGCGCACGATGACCACCTCGGTGCCGACCACCAGGTCGCCCGGATTCAGATCCGGCGCCAGGCCCGCGCCGGTCCCGGTGATGGCCATCATGCGGAACGAGTCGGCCTCGAGCCGGGCGGCGCGATCGGCGGCCCTGGTGGAGCCGTAACCGGTGCGCAGCACGGCCGGGGCGGCGGCGCGGGCGGCCCGGCGGCCGCTGCCCGCGGCCCGGGCGCTGTCGCGCAGGCCGCGCCGGACCGCGCGGGCCTCGAACCGCAGCGGCGCGCAGACGAGCAGAGGATCGGTCACGGAGTGCCTCCCGGGGTGGGCCCAGAGGAAGGTCCCTCGGCCGTGTCCCGCTGGGCCTGCCGCACGTAGCGGCCCAGGGCACTGACCGGGAAAGCCATCCGGTACAGGTGGTAGTTGATGTAGAAGTCGCCCGGGAAGCCGGTGCCGGTGAACTCCGGCTCGTCCCAGGACCCGTCCTCGAGCTGGGTGGTGGCCAGCCAGGCCACGCCGCGGTCCACGGCCGCCTGGGCGCCGCCCGCGGCCAGCAGGGCCATCAGGGCCCAGGCGGTCTGCGAGGCGGTGGAGGTGCCGCGCCCGGCCTGGTCCAGGTCGACGTAGGACCGCAGGTCCTCGCCCCAGCCGCCGTCCGGGTTCTGGTGCGCCTCCAGCCAGGTCACGGCCTGGCGGATGGCGGGCTTGGACGGCAGCACCCCGGCCGCGATCAGCGCGGGCACGGCGGCGCCGGTGCCGTAGATGTAGTTGGCGCCCCAGCGGCCGAACCAGGAGCCGTCCGGTTCCTGGTTGCGCAGCAGCCAGACCACGCCGCGGCGGGCGGCCTTGCTGCCGGCCAGGCCCTCGTGAGCCAGCGCCTCCACGATGTGCGCGGTGACGTCGGCCGAGGGCGGGTCGATGACCGCCCCGAAGTCGCAGAACGGCAGCTTGTTGACCAGTTCGCGGGTGTTGTCGGCGTCGAACGCGCCCCAGGCCCCGTCCTTGGACTGCATGCCGATCAGCCAGCGGAGACCACGATCGATGGCGGGCCGGGCCGACTCGGGCGCGGGCAGCGCCACCTTGCGCAGGGCCAGGATGACCTCGGCGGTGTCGTCGGTGTCCGGGTAGTAGTCGTTGTCGAACTCGAACGACCAGCCGCCCGGGGCCAGGTCCGGCCGGCGGACCTGCCAGTCCCCGGGACCGGGTACTTCCTCGTTCAGCACCCACCGGGCCGCCTTGACCATGGCCGGGTGGTCGGCGGGCAGGCCCGCGTCGGCCAGACCCACCATGACCAGGACGGTGTCCCAGACCGGGGACTGGCAGGCCTCCAGCCGGTGCACCAGCCCGTCCGGAGTCTCTTCCTTGACCGTGAACCGGTCCAGCCCGGCCAGGCCGCGGGCGATGATGGGGTGGTCCAGCCGGTAGCCGAGCAGGTGCAGCCCGAGCAGCGAGTACACCCAGGGCGGCTGGATACCGCCCCAGCAGCCGTCGGCCTCCTGGCGGGCGATGATCCACTCCGCGCAGCGCCGCAGCGCGGCCCGCCGCACGGCCCGGCCCGGGCGCCCCACCCAGCCGGCCAGGCCCCGCCGCTCGTAGGCGTGCAGCACCTGGTCGAGCCGCTCGAACAGCACCGACCAGGGGTCGGCGGCCGGGTCCTCGGGGGTCACGCCGGTGCGCAGTTCGTCGATGCTGAACGGCAGCGGGCGGGACGGGCGCTGCGAGCTGACCACGGCCAGGGCCACGATCGTCTGCCGGGCCCAGCAGCCCCAGTCGTAGATGTTGAGCGGGAACCAGGACGGCAGGTAGATCAGCTCGGGCGGGATGACCGGCAGGTCGTCCCAGGACCACTCGCCGAACATGGCCAGCCAGATGCGGGTGAAGACGCGGCTGGCCTCCAGGCCGCCCTCGGCGAAGACGAACTTCGCGGCCTGGCGCATGTGCGGCTCGTCCGGCTCATCGCCGGCCAGCCGCAGCGCCACGTAGGCCTCGATCGTGGTGGACAGGTCGCCCGGGCCACCATAGAACGTGGCCCAGGTGCCGTCGGCCCGCTGCTGCGAGCGGATCCAGCGCGCCTCGGCGGCCGTGTGCTCGGCGTCGGAGACACCGAGGAAGTGCCGCATCAGCAGGTCCTCGGCGTCCATCGTGACGTTGGTCTCGAGCTCGCCCTGCCACCAGCCGTTGGGATCCTGCAGGCTGAGCAGGTGATCGCGGGCACGATCCAGCGTCTGCCGGGCGGCGTCCTGCGGTGTGGCCGGCCCGGCCTGC
>DASXMW010000127.1:0-2887 GCA_036495425.1 Streptosporangiaceae bacterium
CCCCAGTCCGGCTCGGTCAAAATTACTATCAGCGTTCTTCCCGCCCGGCCCTGGCCAAACACCGATCAGCTTTCTGGAATCATGCTCTAGTTCTCCTTCGAGGCTGACGGCGGCCACCCCGGTTGTCAACGCCCAAGATCAACCCAGGGTCCCCGGGCCGGGCCGGCTCGCTGGCGCCATTGGGCCGGCGGGTCAGCGAGGGTTGGCCAGGGCCGGGTGGTCAGGGCGCCATCCTCAAGGTGCTGTCCGCGCTGTCCTGGGTCAGCATCCCGGGCGCCGGCGCCTACTGCGCGGCCAAGTCGGCCGAATGGTCGCTGACCAACGCCACCCGGGTGCAGCTGGCCGATCAGGGCACGCAGGTCACCGCCCTGCACGTCGGGTACATGGACACCGACATGGCCCGCCACGTCACCTCGGGCAAGATCGACCCGGCCGTGGTGGCCAAGCTGGCCCTGGACGGCCTGGCGGCCGGCCAGCCCGAGGTGCTGGCCGACGAGATCAGCCAGCAGGCCCAGCGCGGCCTGGCCGGCGGCGTGGCCGCGCTCTACCCGCAGTTCGCCTGATCGCCCTCCGGGGCGGCGATGCCGGTGCCGGTGGCCCCGAGCTGACCGGGCCCGCGCATGAACAGGTAGCAGCCGGGCACGTGCGGCCCGCCGCGGGCAGCCCAGCGGTCCCGGTAGGCGGTCGGGGACTCGCCGGCCAGCCGGGTGAACAGCGAGGAGAACGAGCCCAGGCTGCTGAACCCGACCAGGCAGCAGATCTCGGTCACGGTCAGGTTGGCGTGGCGCAGCAGGTCCTGGGCCCGCTCCACCCGGCGGCAGGTCAGGTACCTGATCGGGGTCAGCCCGTAGGCGGCCTCGAAGCAGCGGGCGAAGTGGTACTTCGACACCCCGGCCACCCGGGCCAGCTCGTCCAGCCCGATCGGGCTGGCGTAGTGCCGGTCGATGTGGTCATGGGCCTGCCGGAGATGCGGCAGCAGGTCCATGGCCACCGCCTGCTTTTCCGCCGTCCGCCCCACGGCACCAAGCCTAGGCCCACCCTCCGACAGTTTCCGCTGGCCCGGCCGGCCCGCCCAGGCCAGCCACGGGCTAGCTCAGGCGGCGGCGGATGAGCCAAAAGCAGGCCCAGGCCAGCAGGGCGGCCACGGCCAGGTAGCTGGCGGTCTCGATCAGCTGGATGAGCCAGTACCGGTTGGGGGGGTGGTAGACGACGGTCAGCTTAAGGTTCTTGCCGGCGATCGCGGTGGCGCAGGCCGAGAAGTCCCGCATGCTGGGGCCACAGGCGGACGGCATGGCCCCGAGCGCGGTCGAGCCGGACGCGGTGGTGGTCTGGTCCGAGATGACCCAAGCGCCCGCGGGCACGCCCGAGTTCCCGAGCCCGACCCCGGTCAGCTGGTCGCCCGGTCCGTTCCCGTTTATCTCCCGGATGGCGGCCGCGGTCACCGCGGTGGTGTGCCGGACCGGCGAGACCAGGTGTGGCCGGACCGCGAGCGGGAAGGCGATCTGGACCGCGGCCACCACGGCCAGGGTGATGACCATGGCCGGGATCGTCCGCCGGACCAGCAGCCCCACCAGCACGCCGAGCGCGAAGGCGAAGGCCGCATAGCCGAGCGGGGCGATCCCGCGGGTGCCGAAGACGGCCGGAAAGAAGCGGCCCTCGTAGCCGCCGGTCGAGGCGATACCGGCCGCGTGGTCGATGGGGCTGGCCCACCAGCCCAGGATCAGGCTGAGCACTCCGGCCGCGGCCATGCTGGCCAGGCCCAGGACCCCCAGCTTGACCGCGAGCCAGCGTTCCCGGGTCACGCTCTGGTTCCAGGCCAGCCGGAACGTGCCGCTGTCCAGCTCGCGGGCGATCAGCGGCGCGCCCCAGAACAGGCCGATCACCACCGGCAGCGCGATGCTCAGGAAGCTCCCGAACAGCCAGATCAGGTGGTAGGCCCCGCCGGTACCGGCCTGGATGAGGAAGTTGCTGGCGGCCTGGCCGCAGTCGCGGTGGCAGGCCGCGAAGCTGCTGTCCCGGTACAGGGTGACCAGGTGCGGCCCGGTGGCCAGCAGGAGCACGCCGAAGGCGGCCACCAGGGCCGCCACCGCGGTGGCCTGGATGCGGAACTGACGCCAGGTCAGCCAGAGCACGGGGATACCTCCTGAGCTCGCTGATTGGGGTTAGCTGAGCGGGGTTAGCTGAGGCGGCGGCGGATGAGCCAGAAGCTGGCCCAGGCCAGCAGGATGCCCACGGTGAGGAAGATGCCCATCTCCAGCCACTGGAAGGTCCAGTACCGGCTGGCGGGCTGGTAGGTGACCACCTGCTTGAGGTGCTTGGCGGCCAGCGCGCTGAAACAGGCCTTGGGGCCGCCGTTCATCTGCTGGCAGGCCGACGGGACCGAGCCGAGCGAGGAGCCGCCGGAGGCCTTGATGACCTGGGAGGACAGCACCCAGGCCCCGGGCAGGTTCGGTGTGTTGGCGAACACGGTCATGACGTGTTTGCTGCCGCCGGGACTGCCGCTGATGTTGAGCCCGTCGATGCTGGCTGCGGTGAGCGCGGTGGTGTCCCGGACCGGCGTGATCAGGTGCGGCCGGACCGCCAGCGGCATGACGATCAGCACCGCGGCCACCACGGCCAGGGTGACGGCCATGGCCGGGATGGTCCGCTTGATCAGCAGGCCGATCAGCACGCCGAGGGCGAAGGCGAAGGCCGCGTAGCCGATCGGGACGACGCCCCGGGCGCCGAAGATCGTCGGGTAGAAGCGCTCCTGGAAGCCGCCCGAGCCGCCGACCGCGGCCGCGTGGTCGATGGGGCTGGCCCACCAGCCCAGGGCCAGGCTGAGCAGGCCGGCCAGGGCCATGCTGGTCAGCCCGAGCACGCCGAGCTTGACGGCCAGCCAGCGCTC
>DASXMW010000128.1:0-13043 GCA_036495425.1 Streptosporangiaceae bacterium
CCGAGCTTGAGACCGAGCACATCACTCGGGTCGACCCGGGAGTCGACACAGCCGAGCACCTGAAGGGTGTCGTTGGTCGGGAAGGGAAGGCCGGCGAACGCCCCCGTCGCGGCGAACGCCGCGTTGCGCCGGACGAGGTCGCCGGAAGAAATGGTCATGTCTGCGGTCGTACCCCGCCCCGCCACGTCTGAGCCTGAATAGGTGAGGTGCGAGGAAGGCGAGGCGGACCAGGACTGCGCCGCTACGGCATCAGCATGTCGGGGGTGAGGTTTGCTTCCGTTCCTGGCATGCCCTGCTCCTGGGCTTTGCGGTCGGCCATGGCCAGGAGGCGGCGGATGCGGCCGGCGATAGCGTCCTTGGTCAGCGGGGGGTCGGCCAGCTGGCCCAGCTCCTCCAGGCTGGCCTGGCGGTTGGCGATGCGCAGCTTGCCCGCCATGGTCAGGTGGTCGGGGGCCTCGTCACCGAGGATCTCCAGGGCCCGCTCGACCCGGGCGCCGGCCGCGACCGCGGCCCGGGCGCTGCGGCGCAGGTTGGCGTCGTCGAAGTTGGCCAGGCGGTTGGCGGTGGCCCGCACCTCGCGCCGCATCCGGCGCTCCTCCCAGGCCAGCACGCTGTCGTGGGCGCCGAGCCGGGTCAGCATGGCGCTGATCGCGTCGCCGTCCCTGATCACCACGCGGTCGACGCCGCGGACTTCGCGGGCCTTGGCGTGGATCTTCAGCCGCCGGGCCGCCCCGACCAGGGCCAGGGCCGCCTCGCTGCCGGGGCAGGTGACCTCCAGGGCCATGGACCGGCCCGGCTCGGTCAGCGACCCGTGAGCCAGGAAGGCCCCGCGCCAGGCCGCCTCGCAGTCGCAGGTGGTGCCGGACACGATCTGCCGGGGCAGGCCGCGCACGGGCCGGCCGTGGTTGTCCAGCAGCCCGGTCTGGCGGGCCAGGTTGTCGCCGCCCTTGAGCACCCGGACCACGTAGCGGTTGCCCTTGCGCAGCCCGCTCGGGGCCAGCACCAGCAGCTCGGACGCGTGCCCGTACACCTCGCCGATGCCGGCCCGGAGCCGCCGCGCGGCCGCGCCGGTGTCCAGTTCGGCCTCGATCACGATGTGGCCCGCGGCCAGGTGCAGGCCGCCCGCGAACCGCAGCATGGCCGAGACCTCGGCCTTCCGGCAGCACGGCTTGACCACGGTCACCCGGCTGAGCTCGTCCTTAACAACGCCAGTCATCGCCATCGGCGTCACTCCCCTCCCCGAAAATCTCCGCGTACGCCCTAGCCAGCAGCAACGGATCGTGCCGCGGTGTTCCGTCCGCCAGGGCCACGTCGGCCAGCGCCAGCCGGGCCCCGAGCAGGCCGGCCGCCTTCTCCAGATCGGCCACGGCACCGTCGCCGCCCTGGCCCCCACCCGGGTTCCCTCCCGCCGCGGCCCGGTCCGCCAGCACCACGTCGAACTTCAGTCCCGGTGAGTGCCCGGCCAGCACCTCCAGGTGCTGATGCGGCGAATAGCCGCCGGTCTCCCCCGGCTGCGGAGCCAGGTTCAGGGCCACCACCCGCCGGGCCGGGGTGTCCCGCAGCGCCGCGGCCAGCTCGGGCACCAGCAGGTGCGGTAGCACGCTAGTGAACCACGACCCTGGGCCGAACACTACCCAGTCTGCCGCCCTCACCGCGGCGACAGCGGCCGGAACGGCCGGCGGATCGTCCGGCATGAGTGATATCGACCGAACCCGGCCGGCCGTGGCGGCACAGGCGTGCTGGCCACGAACCTGGGTGACCTCGGCGGGCCGGCCCGGGTCGGCTCCCTCCACCTCGGCCACGATGTCCAGCGGCACCGAGGCCATGGGCAGCACCCGGCCCTGGGTGCCGAGCAGGCGGCCCACCCACTCGAGCCCCTCCACGGTGTCGCCGAGCAGATCCCACAGGGCCACGATCAGCAGGTTGCCCACGGCGTGCCCGGCCAGCCCGCCGTCGCCGCCGAACCGGTGCTGGACGACCTGGCTCCAGGTCGTGCCCCAGTCGTCGTCGCCGCACAGCGCGGCCAGCGCCATCCGCAGGTCGCCCGGGGGCAGCACCCCGTACTGGCGGCGCAGCGACCCACTGGACCCGCCGTCGTCGGCCACGGTCACCACCGCGGTCAGGTCGCCGCTGACCCGGCGCAGCGCGGACAGGGACGCGGCCAGCCCGTGCCCGCCGCCCAGCGCCACCACCCGGGGTGCCGGATGGCCCGGTTCTCCCCCGCCGGTCATTCGCGGCCGAGGTCGCGGTGGGTGACCTGGATTTCGGCCCCGGTGTCGGCCAGCTTCCCGGCCAGGAACTCACTGATGGCCACGCTGCGGTGCTTGCCGCCGGTGCAGCCGACGGCCAGGGTGACGAAGTGCTTGCCCTCGAGCTCGTCCCCGGCCAGCACCACCAGCAGTGCCTCCAGGTAGGCCCGGAGGAACTCCTGGGCGCCCGGCCGGCTCAGCACGTAGTCCCGGACCGGGGCGTCCTGCCCGGTCATCGGGGCCAGCTCCGGGATCCAGTGCGGGTTGGGCAGGAACCGGCAGTCCACCACCAGGTCGGCGTCGACCGGGAGCCCGTACTTGTAGCCGAACGACACGATGCTGACCCGCGGCCCCTTGACCGACTGGGCGCCGAAGTAGTCCCGGATCCGGGCCCGCAGCTCGTGCACGTTCAGCGCCGAGGTGTCCAGCACCAGGTCGGCCCCGCCGCGGACGTCGCGCAGCAGGCCGCGCTCGGCGGTGATGCCGTCCACCACCCGGCCGTTGCCCTGCAGCGGATGCGGGCGCCGCACGCTGTCGAACCGCCGGACCAGGGTCTCGTCGGACGCCTCCAGGAACACGATGCGGGGCGAGACGTTCCGGGCGCTCAGCCCGTCGATGGCCGAGGACAGGTCGGTGGTGAAGGCCCGGCTGCGCACGTCGACCACGGCGGCGATCTTGGGCACCGCGCCCTGGGAGCGCTCGGCCAGGTCGACCATGGTCGGCAGCAGCCCGGGCGGCAGGTTGTCGACCACGAACCAGCCCAGGTCCTCCAGGGACTTGGCCGCGGTGCTGCGGCCGGCCCCGGACATCCCGGTGATGACCACGATGTCCGGGATGGCCTGGTCCTCGGCCGGGGGGTGCTCCCGCAGCTGGCTGACCGGGGTCACCGGGCCTCCTCCGCCGTCCGGCTGGCATCAGGCTCCTTGGGGCGGCCGGTCCCCGGGTGCAGGGCGGCGGCGATGCTCTCGGCCAGCCGGGGCCCGATGCCAGGGACCTCGGCGATCTCGTCCGGGGTGGCCGCGGTCAGCTTGCGCACCGAACCGAACCGCTTGAGCAGCGCGGCCCGCCGGGCCGGGCCCAGCCCGGGGATGTCCTCCAGCGCGCTGGAGGTGAACCCCTGGGAACGTTTCTGCCGGTGGTAGGTGATGGCGAACCGGTGGGCCTCGTCCCGGATCCGCTGCAGCAGGTACAGGCCCTCGCTGCTGCGGGGCATGATGACCGGGAACTCCTCGCCGGGCAGCCACACCTCCTCCAGCCGCTTGGCCAGCCCGCACACGAACACGTCGTCGATGCCGAGGTCGTTCAGGGCCCGCCAGGCGGCGTCGGCCTGGGCCGGGCCGCCGTCCACGACCAGCAGGTTGGGCGGGTAGGCGAACTTGCGCTGGCGCATGGCCGCGTCCCGTTCGGCCTCGCTGAGTTCGGCGGGCTGCCCCTCGCCGGGGCCTTCGCCCGGTTCGGACGCGTCCGGGTCGCCGAGCACGTCCAGCTCGCCGGTCTCCTCGCGTTCCTCCAGGTAGCGGCGGAACCGGCGGGTGATCACCTCGTAGATGGAGGAGATGTCGTCGGTGCCGTCGTGGCCCCTGATGCTGAACCGGCGGTACTCGCTCTTGCGCGGCAGCCCGTCCTCGAACACCACCATGGACGCGACCACGTTGGTGCCCATCAGGTTGGACACGTCGTAGCACTCGATCCGCAGCGGGGCGTCGTCCAGGCCGAGCGCCTCCTGGATCTCGTTCATGGCCCGGCTGCGGGTGGTCAGGTCGCTGGCCCGCCGGGTCTTGTGCAGGGCCAGCGACTGGCCGGCGTTGCGGGCCACGGTCTCCAGCAGGGCCCGCTTGTCCCCGCGCCGCGGCACCCGCAGGCTGACCGGCCCGCCGCGCCGCTCGGCCAGCCAGCGGGTCATGGTGTCCGGGTCCGGCGGCAGTTCGGGCACCAGCACCTCGCGCGGCACCCCGCTGCCGGTGTCGCCGGGGCTGTCGCCGGTGACGTTCACCGCCGTGTCCCCGTACACCTGGCCCAGGAAGTTCTCCACCAGCTCCCCCGTGGTCACGTCGTCGACCTTCTCCAGCACCCAGCCGCGCTGCCCCCGCACCCGGCCGTCCCGTACGTAGAAGATCTGCACCGCCGCCTCGAGCGGGTCCTCGGCCAGCGCGATCACATCGCAGTCGGTGCCGTCGCCCAGCACGACCGCCTGCTTCTCCAGGGCCCGCTCCAGGGCCCGGATGTCGTCGCGCAGCCGGGCCGCCCGCTCGAACTCCTCGGCCCCCGCGGCCTGGCGCATCTCGGCCTCGATGCGGCGGATGAACCGGGCCGTCTGCCCGGCCATGAAGTCACAGAAGTCCTCGGCCAGCTCGCGGTGCTCCTCGGCGCTGACCCGGCCCACGCACGGCGCCGAGCACTTGCCGATGTAGCCGAGCAGGCAGGGGCGCCCGATCTGCCCGGACCGCTTGAAGACCCCGGCCGAGCAGGTCCGGACCGGGAACACCCGCAGCAGCGTGTCCACGGTGTCCCGGATGGCCCAGGCGTGCGAGTACGGCCCGAAGTACCGGGTGCCCTTGCGCTTGGCCCCGCGCATGACCTGCACCCGCGGGTACTCCTCGCTCATGGTCACGGCCAGGAACGGGTAGCTCTTGTCGTCCCGGTACTTGACGTTGAACCGGGGGTCGAACTCCTTGATCCACGAGTACTCGAGCTGAAGCGCCTCGACCTCGGTGCCGACCACGGTCCAGTCCACCGAGGACGCCGAGGTCACCATGGCCTGCGTGCGCGGATGCAGGTTGGCGAAGTCGGCGAAGTAGGAGTTGAGACGCTGCCGCAGGGACTTGGCCTTCCCTACGTAAATGACCCGGCCGCGCCCGTCACGGAACCTGTACACCCCGGGGGATTCGGGGATGGAGCCCGGGGCTGGCCGGTAGCTTGCCGGATCTGCCACGCAGTAACTCTACGGCGGAAACGACACCGTCCGGGGGGATGACCCTCCTGGATCCCCACTTTCCCGCGGCGGTACTTCACCGATCGCCGCCGGGAGCGCGCCCTGAGATCACTCAGGCGCGAGGGTGAAGCGCTCGGCCCTGACCGCTTCCCTGAGCGCGGCGGACGCGTCGGTGCCGACCGGGCCGCCGTGGCCGAGGCAGGCGGTGTCCACATCCAGTTTGGCCAGCTCACGGAAGGTTTCGATGGCCTGGTCGCGGTCGACGTTGAACGGGCCGAGCATGACCTGGCCGGCTCGGTTCGTGGCCACGCTGTCGCCGGTGAACAGCAGGCGCTGGGACGGGATGTGTACCGCGATGCTGCCGTCGGTGTGGCCGGGGGTGCCGATCACCGTGGCCCCGCCGCCCAGGTCGATGAGGTCGCCGCTGGCCAGTTCCTGGTCGACCCGGCACGGCGGCGCCGTCGGCGGCGCGCCCGGGGCAGCCATGATCTGCTCGTGCAGAGCCCTTTCCTCGGGGGTGAACTCGGGCGGCGGGCCGGGCATCTCGCCCCGGATGACCGGGGCGTCGGCGCGGTGGGCCAGGACCCGGGCGCCGCTGCGCGCGGCCAGGTCGGCGGCCGAGCCCACGTGGTCCTCGTGGAAGTGGGTGAGGATCAGCTGCCGCAGCCCGGCCAGGCTCAGCCCGAGGTCGCCGACCGCGGCCGCGATCACGTCCGCCTGCCCGGGCGGGCCGCTGTCGATCAGGGTCAGCGAATCCTGGTCCCGCCACAGGTAGGCCTGCCCGACCGCGAACCGGAACTGGTACAGCAGCCCCGGCAGCACTTCCGCCACGTCCATGATGGTGAGGGTACGGGCGGCGAGGTCGCTCACCGCGGGAAATCGCCCGTCAGCAGAACGTTTCAGCTTGCCGCGTACACGCCGAAGCCCGAGGTCTGCCACTGCCCGCCGTCGGGGGTGACGGCGAAGGCCTCGTAGCCGTCCAGGCTCTCCACCCAGTCCCGGGCGGCCGGGCCCATGGCCAAGGCCGCGGTGGCGTAGGCGTCGGCGGTGGCCACCCGGGGGCCGACCACGGTCAGGCTGGCCAGGTCGGTGGCGGGCAGGCCGGTGTGCGGGTTCATGATGTGCGGGCCGCGCTCGGCCAGGCCCGAGGTGGCCACGGCGAAGTCGCGCCCGGACACCACCGCGGCCAGGGCCTGCGGGCAGAGCGGGTTGGCGATGCCGATCCGCCACGGCCGTCCCGGCTCGGGCTCGCCGGTGCACTGCACGTCGCCGGCGCCGTTGACGCTGTGGCTGAGCTGCCCGACCGAGGTCAGCATGGTGGCCGCGTGCTCGATCGACCAGCCTTTGACCAGGCCGGACGGGTCGAAGCGGCCGCCGGGGTGATCGGTGAAGTAGCCCCCGGACACCTCACTGAGCAGGGCGCACTCGGCGATGACTTCGGCCAGTTCGGGCGCGCAGCCGTCCAGGCTGGCCTGGCCGCGGCCGTACCGGCTGACGTCGCTGTCCTCCCGGTAGGTGGAGAACGTGCGGTCCACCCAGTGCAGCCAGCGCAGCACCGCGGGCAGCACCGGCGCGGCCGCGGCGGGCAGGTCGAAGGAGAACACCGTGCCCATGACCGGTTCGGCGTGCCGCAGCCGCGGCCCGGGGCCGGTGCCGGCGCTGGCGGGGGCGGGGGCGGGGGCGGTCAGCGTGCCCATCAGGCCCGGGCCTTGTCGAGCGCGCTCTGCAGCGACTTGATGTACCCGGCGCTGGTGTAGCTGGCCCCGGAGACCGCGTCGATCATCGCGCTCTGCGCGGCCAGGGTCTCGGTGACCAGCCTGGGCAGGGCGGCCCCGTCGATCTCCTTGCTTTCCGCGCCGTCGTCGGTGTGCCGCAGGATGGTGACCTTGGTGATCTTGCCCGCGGTGAGCGTGACCGCGACCTGCGACGGGCCGTAGGCGCTGTTGACCACGTCGCCGGTGACGACTTTGGTGCCCCCCGTGGCTGCGGCTCCGCCCGGTCCGGTGCGGGCCTTGGTGGCCTTCGGGGCCGGGGTGGCCGGAGCGGTGGACGTGGCCGGAGCGGTGGGGGTGGTCGCGGTGCTGGGAGCGACGCCTGCCGAGGCCGTGGGCGCGGTGTGCGACCGGAACGACAGCAGCAGGATCAGGCCGGCGACCGTGCCGCCGAGGGCGAGGACTGCCCGGCGCATAGGGGTCTCCCATCGTGGGGTGAACGGGGGGATGCGACCTTCGATATGAAAATCGGCGATATGGAAATCGGGGCGGGGACGGGTTCAGAACTCGAACGATTCGTGGTGGATGCGCCGCGGCGGCACCCCGGCCGCCCGCAGCGCGGCAATGGCCGAGCTGGTCATGCCGGCCGGGCCGCACACGTACACGTCGTGCCGGTGCAGGCCGGGCACCAGGTGGTCCAGCTGCCCGGCGGTCAGCGGGTCCCAGCCGAGCCGGTCGCGCGAGCCCAGCAGGTAGTGCACGGTGGCGCCGCGGTCGTGGGCGATGGCGTCCAGTTCGTCGGCGAACACCACGTCCTCGGGGCCGCTGGCCCGGTAGATGAGCGTCACCGGGCCAGGCAGCATGGCGAACATGGCCCGCAGCGGGGTGATGCCGACCCCGCCGGCCAGCAGCAGCACCCGGCGGCCGGTCCGTTCGGCGGTGAACGCCCCGTACGGGCCTTCGGCCACCACCCGGGTCCCGGCCCGCAGGCCGCTCAGGGCCCGGCTGTGGTCGCCGCGGGCCTTGACCGTGATCCGCATGACGTCCGGCCGGGGCAGCGCCGACAGCGAGTACGGGTGCGAGGACCACCACAGGCTGCGGCTGAGGAACCGCCAGCGGAAGAACTGCCCCGGCTCGGCCTGGAGCTCGTCGAGGTACCGGCCCCCGATGTAGATCGACACCACGTCGGCGGACTCCTGGCGCACGCCCACCACCCGGAACTGGTGGTGGGCGACGTTCCGCAGCGGGCTGATCAGGCGGTACCAGACGACCAGGGCGGCCACGATCAGGTACAGGGCCGACCAGGCGATCCGGGCCCTGAGGTCACTGGCGAACGAGGCACCGTCCGCGAACTGGTGGCTGAACGCCAGCGCGATGGCCAGGTAGGTGTAAAAGTGCAGGTAGTACCAGGTCTCGTAGGCCATCCGGCGGCGGGCCCGCCGGGCCGAGACCAGGCCGATGCCGACGAACATCAGGCCGGCCACGGTGGCCATCAGCACGTCGGGGTACGAGGTCAGCAGGGTCCCGGCCTCGCTGATCAGGCCCTCGTGCGCGCTGACCGCGTAACCCCAGGTGATCAGCAGCGCGTGGGCCACGATGATGGTGACCACGTACCGGCCGCCCATGGCGTGCCAGCGGGCCAGCCGGTCGCTGCCGATGCCGCGTTCCAGCGGCGGCAGCCGGGCCATCAGCGCGACCAGCACCACCACCCCGTAGCCGGCCATCAGGCCGAGGATCCGGCCCGCGCCGGTCAGGTCGTCGCCCACCCCGGACACGGAGGGCGTGTCCGACCACCACAGCCACAGCACGGCGGCCAGGCCGAGGGCGATGCCGGACAGCACCAGCACCGGGGTGGCCCGCCGCCGGGCCGCGGCCCCGTCCCCGGCCCCGTCGCGGGCCCCTTCCCCGGGCGCGGCCGGGGCGGCACGGCGAGGCGGCGGGAGCGTACGGGTCGTCATGGGACCGACCTTCGTTCAACGCCGGGCACGGCACTCCTTGGCATCAGTCAGGTCACGGAATGGCTATCACCCCATTGGTACGGGTGCAGCCCGCTCCGTGCCTGGCGGCCGCGCCGCCTGTAAGCGCTCAGTAAGAACTGGGGCCGCGGCCTACTCCGGATCGGGCCAGTTCGGGGGCAGGACGTCGGCGTCGGCGCCCATGGCTTCCTTCAAGCGGGCATGGAAGCTGCGGTGGAGGTCGGGGCCCCAGGCGTAGTCGCTGGGGACGCGGATGGCGCTGAGCAGGATCTCGCGCAGGTCCCGGGCGCGGCCGCCGCCCTGGGCCAGCGGCAGGGCGGCCAGCGAGTACATCTGGTCGAGGGCGCCGAAGATCTCGTTGGTCAGCAGCGGCAGCGTGCCGTAGAGCACGGCCGACTCGACGAAGCCTTCCCACCAGGTGGGCGGGGCGCCGTCGTCGTCCGGGGCCTCGTCGCCGCCGAACGACCGGCGCAGCCGGGTCCGCACGTCGGTGCTGACGGCCGGGTCGGGGTCGTCCAGGCCACGCTGCCAGACCAGGGTCGCGTCGTTGTCCCGGCCCCGCAGCGGCAGGGTCCGGGCCAGCAGCTCGATGGCCAGCGGCATGACCCCGGGGTCCCCCGACTCGCAGGCCCGGGTGAACGCGGCGATGGCCTGGTCGAGGTAGCCCATGCCGTCGGCGATGTGGTCGGCCGGATCCGGCCCGGTGCGGTCGGTCGGGCCGGCCAGCCGCTCCTCGGTCTCGTGCGGTGCGGGCGTTCCCACGGAGGCGCCAGGCGGTTCCGGCCCTTCGGCAGTCATGCCCGGAAGACTAAAGGGGAACGGCGCTTACTGCCACACTGGTCCTACAGCCTGTTATCCGTGTTGCCCGACGGCCTCGGCGGCGGGTTACTCGAAGGCCTCGGGCGGGGGGCAGGCACAGACCAGGTTGCGGTCGCCGTAGGCCTGGTCGATGCGCCGGACCGGCGGCCAGTACTTGGCCTGGCGGGTGCTGGCCACCGGGTAGGCGGCCTCGGCCCGCTGGTAGGGATGCTTCCACTCCCCGGCCAGCAGCATCTCGGCGGTGTGGGGGGCGTTCTTGAGCGGGTTGTCGTCCCGGTCGTACTCGCCGTTCTCGACCCGCTCGATCTCGCGCCGGATGCTGATCATGGCCTCGCAGAACCGGTCCAGCTCGATCAGGTCCTCGCTCTCGGTCGGCTCGACCATCAGCGTGCCCGCCACCGGGAACGACATGGTCGGGGCGTGGAAGCCGTAGTCGACCAGACGCTTGGCCACGTCCTCGACGGTGATCCCGGTCCGGGCCGTGACCGGCCGCAGGTCGAGCACGCACTCGTGCGCCACCAGGCCCTCGCGGCCGGTGTAGAGCACCGGGAAGTAGTCGCTGAGCTGGCGGGCCACGTAGTTGGCGGCCAGCACCGCGACCTGGGTGGCGTGCCGCAGCCCGTCGGGGCCCATCATCGCGATGTAGGCCCAGGAGATGGGCAGGATCCCGGCCGAGCCGAACGGCGCCGCCGCCACCGGGCCCACGGGGTCGGTGTCGCGGCCGGGCAGGAACGGGGCCAGGTGGGCCCGGACCGCGACCGGGCCCACGCCGGGGCCACCGCCGCCGTGCGGGATGCAGAACGTCTTGTGCAGGTTCAGGTGGGACACGTCGGCCCCGAACGAGACCGGCGTGGCCAGCCCGACCAGGGCGTTGAGGTTGGCCCCGTCGATGTAGACCTGGCCGCCGGCGTTGTGCACGGCGTCGCAGACCCGGCCGACCGTCTCCTCGTACACGCCGTTGGTGGACGGGTAGGTGAGCATGATCGCCGCGACCTGGCCGGGGTGGGTGTCCAGCTTGGCCCGGAGGTCACCGAGGTCGATGGCGCCGTCGGAGCCGCACTTGACCACCACCACGCGCAGCCCGGCCAGCACCGCGCTGGCCGCGTTGGTGCCGTGCGCGGACTCCGGGATCAGGCAGACGGTCCGCTCGGGCTGGCCGTTCGCGCGGTGGTAGCCGCGGATCGCGAGCAGCCCGGCCAGCTCGCCCTGCGACCCGGCGTTGGGCTGCACCGATACCCGGTCATACCCGGTGATCTCGGCCAGCATTCCCTCCAGGCCGGCGATCAGCTCGGCGTACCCGGCGGCCTGGTCGGCCGGGGCGAACGGGTGCAGCCCGGCGAACTGCGGCCAGGTGATGGCCTCCATCTCGGCGGCCGCGTTCAGCTTCATGGTGCACGAGCCCAGCGGGATCATCGACCGGTCGAGCGCGATGTCCAGGTCGGACAGCCGGCGCAGATAGCGCAGCATGGCCGTCTCGCTGCGGTGCCGGAAGAAGACCGGGTGGGTCAGGAACCCGGTGGTCCGCGCGACCGCCGCGGGCAGGTCCGCAGCCTGCTCGCCGGCGAGCAGGTCGGCGTCGGGCAGGTCAGCGTCGGCACGGCCGGTGACCGCCCGCAGGACATCGCGGAGCTGGCCGGGCGTCGTGGTCTCGTCACAGGAGATCTGCAGGCTGTCGGGTCCAGCCAGGTAAAGGTTGTAGCCGGACGCGCGGGCCCGGCCCACGGCCTGCGCCGCCGCGCCGGGGATGGTCACCGCGACGGTGTCGAAGAACGGGGCGCTGCCCGTCTCGAATCCGAGGCTGTTCAGGGCGGCGGCCAGGACGGCCGCGCGGCCGTGGATCCGGCGGGCGATCGCGGTAAGTCCCTCGGGGCCGTGGTAGACGGCGTACATGCTGGCGATGACCGCGAGGAGGACCTGCGCGGTGCAGATGTTGCTGGTCGCCTTTTCGCGGCGGATGTGCTGCTCGCGGGCCTGCAGGGCAAGCCGGTAGGCGGGCTGGCCCGCGGCGTCCACGGACACCCCGACCAGGCGGCCGGGCAGCTGGCGCTTGAGGCCGTCCCGGACGCAGATATAGCCCGCGTGCGGGCCGCCATAGCCCATCGGCACGCCGAACCGCTGGGTGGTGCCGACGGCGATGTCGGCGCCGAGCTCACCGGGCGGGGTGAGCAGCGTGAGCGCGAGCAGGTCCGCGGCCATCGCGACCTGGGCCCCGCGGTCGTGCGCGGCGGCGATGACCGGCCGGTAGTCGGTAACTGCGCCGTTGGCCGCCGGATACTGCAGCAGCACGCCGAACAACTCGCCGTCCGGCTGGGCGGCGATCAGCCCGGCGGTCACCGGGGCCACGACCAGTTCGATGCCGAGCGGCTCGGCGCGGGTGGCCAGCACGGCCAGGGTCTGCGGCAGGCAGCCCGCATCGGCCAGGAACACCGAGCCGCGGCCGGCCGCGCGCCGGGCCAGGGTCATGGCCTCGGCCGCGGCACTGGCCTCGTCCAGCATGGACGCGCCGGCCAGGGGCAGCGCGGTCAGGTCGGCGACGACGGTCTGGAAGTTCAGCAGCGCCTCAAGGCGGCCTTGGGAGATCTCCGGCTGATACGGCGTGTAGGCGGTGTACCAGGCGGGGCTCTCGAGCACGTTGCGGCGGATGACCGGCGGGGTCACGGTGTCGTAGTAGCCCAGGCCGATCATCGAGGTGAGCACCTCGTTGCGGCCGGCCAGCCGCCGCAGCTCGGCGAGCGCCTCGGCCTCCGACAGCGCCTCGGGCAGCGCCAGCGGCCGGTCGGCGGCGATCTGGGCGGGCAGCGCGGCGGCGGTCAGCTCGTCCAGCGAGCCGTGGCCGACGGCCTCGAGCATGCGGGCCTGCTGCTGGCGCGCCGCGCCGATGTGACGATGAGCGAAGTCCACGGAGCCTCCCCGGGTACGGTGAGCGGGCTCCCCCTCTGTCACCGCCGGCCGCGTGGGACCGCCGTGGCTCCAGAGCAACTCACGCCGACCGGTCCTGGGTGCCTGAGAGGTTCCGGGGAGGTTGCCCCTTCGGCGCCCCGCGCTGTCACGGGGTCTCTCCCGGCCGGCGTGTCTGGCTAAGCTCCCAGGCTACCTGACCTAGACGTTGTCCCAGCGAAATACCCGCACGGAGATCGCCGTGAGCACGAGCGCGAGGCCGAGCAGGACGCCGATGGCCGGCAGCGCCGCGGCCGGCCCCTCGCCGCGGGCCATCACGTCCTGCATGCCGGTGACGAGGTAGCGCAGCGGCATGGCGTAGGACACGTCGCGGATCCAGGCAGGCGCGAAGTCCAGCGGGATGAAGGCGCCGCCGAGAAAGGCCATCGGCAAGATGATCAGGTTGGCGATGGACGTG
>DASXMW010000129.1:0-40312 GCA_036495425.1 Streptosporangiaceae bacterium
CGGGAGCCGATGCACGATCCCTCGGGAGCCGGCGGAAGTTGCGCGGGGGGAAAATTGTTGTAACTTGCTGGCCCCCACCTGAGATTCTTGGGCCATTCCCTGTGCGTGATGGAGAACCGCCGTGAGTACCTCGCTCGCTGAGCTGCGAGCACGCCTGCCCGAGCTGACCCAGCGGGATCAGCTGCGGTTGCGTCAGCGTGCCGACAAAGCGGCCGGGCTGCGGGATGAAACGGCTCGCCAGCGCGCGTTCGGGCAGCTCCTGGCCGAACTGGACCGGGCCGAGGCGGTGGTGGCGCGGCGCCGCGCGGCCGTGCCGGTGATCAGCTATCCGCCCGAGCTGCCGATCAGCCAGAAGAAGGACGAGATCGCCGCGGCCCTGCGCGATCACCAGGTGATCGTGGTCGCGGGCGAGACCGGCTCGGGTAAGACCACCCAGCTGCCCAAGATCTGCCTGGAGCTGGGCCGCGGCATCACCGGCCAGATCGGGCACACCCAGCCCCGGCGGATTGCCGCCCGGACCGTGGCCGCCCGGATCGCCGAGGAACTCGGCACCGAGTTGGGCGGCGCGGTCGGCTACCAGGTCCGGTTCACCGACCAGTCCAGCGACGAGACGCTGGTCAAGGTGATGACCGACGGCATCCTGCTGAACGAGATGCAGCGCGACCGGCGGCTGCTGCGCTACGACACGCTGATCATCGACGAGGCGCACGAGCGCAGCCTCAACATCGACTTCATCCTGGGCTACCTCAAGCGGCTGCTGCCGACCCGGCCCGACCTCAAGGTCATCATCACCTCGGCCACCATCGACCCCCAGCGGTTCAGTGAATCGTTCGGGGGTGCCCCGGTCGTCGAAGTCTCGGGGCGAACCTACCCGGTGGAGGTGCGCTACCGGCCGCTGGCCGACCCGGACCAGCCCAAAGAGGAGCCGCGCGACCAGGCCCAGGGCATCGGCGACGCGGTCCAGGAGCTGATGAAGGCCGGGCCCGGCGACATCCTCGTCTTCCTCAGCGGCGAGCGCGAGATCCGCGACACCGCCGACAGCCTCACCGACCGGTTCGGCGGCGACGTGCAGACCGGCGGGCTGGAGGTGCTGCCGCTGTACGCCCGGCTGTCCACGGCCGAGCAGTACCGGGTGTTCCAGCCGCACCGGGGGCGCCGGGTGGTGCTGGCCACCAACGTGGCCGAGACCTCGCTGACCGTCCCCGGCATCCACTACGTGATCGACCCGGGCACGGCCCGCATCTCCCGCTACAGCTACCGGACCAAGGTCCAGCGGCTGCCGATCGAGCCGATCTCGCAGGCTTCGGCCAGCCAGCGCAAGGGCCGCTGCGGCCGGACCGCCGACGGCATCTGCATCCGGCTCTACAGCGAGGAGGACTTCGAGTCCCGGCCGGAGTTCACCGACCCGGAGATCCTGCGCACCAACCTGGCCTCGGTCATCCTGCGGATGGCCGCCCTGGACCTGGGCGAGATGGCCGACTTCCCGTTCGTCGACCCGCCCGACGAGCGCAACGTCGCCGACGGCGTCCGGCTGCTGGAAGAGCTGGGCGCGTACGCCCCGGGCCGGACCCCAGACCGGGGGCACGGCCACGGCCGCCGCCTCAGCGAGACCGGGCGGCAGCTGTCCGACCTGCCGGTCGACCCGCGCATCGGGCGCATGATCATCGAGGCGGGCCGGAACGGCTGCGTCCGCGAGGTGCTGGTCATCGCGTCCGCGCTGTCCATGCAGGACGTGCGGGAACGGCCCGCCGACGCCCGCGAGGCCGCCGACGCCCAGCATGCCCGGTTCGCCGAGCCCGGCTCGGACTTCCTGGCCATCCTGCACCTGTGGGACTACCTGCGCGAGCAGCAGCGGGCCCTGTCGTCGTCGGCCTTCCGGCGGATGTGCCGCCGCGAGTACCTGCACTACCTGCGGGTGCGCGAGTGGCAGGACCTGTACGGCCAGCTCCGCCAGGCCGCCACCGACCTCGGGCTGACCATCGGCCGGGGCCGGGGCGGCGAGCGCGACGAGCACGGGCGGCTGCCGATCGCCCCCGAGCTGGCCCAGCGGGTGCACATTTCGCTGCTGTCCGGCCTGCTCTCGCACATCGGCATGCGCGACACCGACACCAAGGCGGCCAAGGGCGCCAAGGGCAAGCGCCGCCCGCTGACCGAGTTCGCGGGGGCCCGGCACGCGCGGTTCGCGCTGTTCCCGGACTCGTCGCTGGCCCGCAAGCCACCGCCCTGGGTCATGGTCACCGAACTGGTCGAGACATCCCGGCTGTGGGGCCGGACCGCGGCCCAGATCCAGCCCGAGTGGGCCGAGCCGCTGGCCGGGCACCTGGTCATGCGGATCTACAGCGAGCCAGAGTGGGACCGCCGTCGCGGCGCGGTGATGGCGCTGGAGCGGGTCACCCTGTACGGGCTGCCCATCGTCACCGCCCGCCGGGTCGGCTTCGCCCGGGTCGACCCCGAGGCGGCCCGGGAGCTGTTCATCCGGTACGCGCTGGTCGAGGGCGACTGGGACACGCGGCACACGTTCTTCCACCACAACCGGGACCTGCTGGATCGCGGCGAGGAACTGGAGCGGCGGGCCCGGCGGCGCGGCCTGGTCGTGGACGACGACGCGCTCTACGACTTCTACGACCAGCGCATCCCGGCCACCGTGACCTCGGCCCGGCACTTCGACAGCTGGTGGAAGAAGACCCGCGGGCAGACCCCCGACCTGCTGACGTTCTCCCCCGACCAGATCACCGGGCCCAGCGCCGACCGGGTCCGGCCCGCCGACTACCCGGACCGGTGGGACGGCTTCCCGCTGTCGTATGAGTTCCAGCCGGGCGACACCCGCGACGGCGTGACCGTGGACGTGCCGCTGGCCCAGCTGAACCAGGTCCGGGCCGACAGCTTCAGCTGGCAGGTACCGGGGCTGCGTCAGGAACTGGTCACCGAGCTGATCCGCACGCTGCCCAAGCCGCTGCGGGTGAACTTCGTGCCCGCCCCCGACGTGGCCCGGGAGGCGCTGGCCCGGATCGGGCCGGCCGACGGCGACCTGCTGGCCGCGCTGAGCCGGGAGCTGACCCAGCTGCGCGGGGTGCCGGTGCCGCGGGACGCCTGGGACCCGGGCAAGCTGCCCGCTCACCTGCGGGTCACCTACCGGGTCACCGACGACGGCCGGGTGCTGGCCGAGGGCAAGGACCTGGACAGTCTCAAGCGCGAGGTCCGGCCCCGGCTGCGGGCCACCCTGAACCAGGCCGCGCCCGGCCTGGCCCGGACCGGGCTGCGCCGCTGGGACCTGGGCACGCTGCCCCGGGAGTTCAGCGACGGGCAGGTCAGGGCCTACCCGGCGCTGGCCGACGCCGGGGACGCGGTCGACGTGCGGCTGTTCGACACCCGGGCCGACGCCGAGCGCAGCATGCGGCTGGGCACCCGGCGGCTGCTGCTGCTCCAGGTCCCGTCGGGGGCCCGGTCCATTGGGGCCAACCTGTCCACCGCCCAGAAGCTGGTCCTGGCCCGCAGCCCGTACGCGGGCGCGGTGGCCCTGCTGGACGACTGCGCGGCCGCCGCCGCCGACGAGATCATCACCAGGGCCGGCGGCCCGGCCTGGGACGCGGACGGGTTCGCGGCCCTGGTGGCGGCGGCCCGGGACGGCCTGCACCAGCTGACCGCGCAGGTGGTCAGCGACGCGGCCCGGGTGCTGGCCGAGGCCCACGAGGTCGAGGCGGTGCTGGCCCGGGCCGGCGTGCACGCCGGCGAACCCGCCTTCGCCGACATCCGGGCCCAGTTCGCCGGGCTGATCCACGCCGGCTTCATCGGGCAGGCCGGCGGCCGCCGGCTACCGGACCTGGTCCGCTACCTGCGGGCCATCCAGCAGCGGCTGGACAAGATGGGCGACGGGGTCCGGGACGCGGAACGGATGACCACCGTGCACCGGGTGGCCCAGGCCTACCGGGAGACCGTGGCCGACCTGCCGCCGGGCCGCCGCGACGACCCGGACGTGCAGGCCGTCCGCTGGATGATCGAAGAACTGCGGGTCAGCCTGTTCGCACAGACCCTGGGCACCAACGGCCCCGTGTCAGAAAAGCGGATCCGCACGGCCTTGGCCGCTGTTACGGACAGGTGATCTAACCAGCCCAGCGAACCGGGCCTTCAGGCCCGATGAGTGGCTGGTAATACGGTCCGCACCACCGCGGGGCGCGGAGCGCAGCGGGGGGTACGGGGGGTCGTCCCCCCGGGGGATAACCGCTACAGCGGCGAGGGCGAAGAACACGGCGGTGGCGGCTTCGAAGGGGAAGCGGCCGGGGTCCTCGTCCTGGATGCGGCCGTGGAACTCGCCCACCGCGGCGGGCCACGGTGAGCGGCCGAACAGCAGCTGGACGGGCTTGTCGGCGTCGGGCAGGGCCGCCCCGAGCATGGCCGCGGTCACGGCCCTACGCCGCGGCGGCGGGCTCGCGGCGGCGAGGGCGGTCATCGCGGCCAGGGCGGTCAGCCCGTCGGGCACGGCCACCCGCAGGAGCTCGCGGCGGCCCCGGAACGGGCCCCAGTGCGGCACCGTGTCCAGCGCGAAGTGGGAGGCGACGCCGAGCACGAACGCGGGTACCGGCCGGCGGACCACCGCCCCGATCAGCGCACCCGACAGGACGTGGTTCGTCAGCAGCATCGTCTCCCTCTCATTCGCTCCCGCATCACCGTATGCGAGCAGCGAGGCGGCCACGGTGGCGGCCGCGCGCTGGTAGCGTTTTCAGTGGTATCCGGGATTCCAGACGAGGCTGACGCTTACTCATGCTCGACAGGCGATTCATCAGAAGCAATCCGGACGCGGTCAAGCAGGCCGTCCGGGACAAGGGTCTCGACCTTGACGTGGACGAGCTGCTCGCCGTCGACCAGCGGGTCCGCAAGCTGACCACCGAGCTCGACGACGCCCAGGCCCAGCGGAAGAGCTCCTCCAAGGAGTTCGCCAAGGCCGACGAGGCCCGCCGCGCCGAGCTGCGCGCCCAGCACCAGGAGCTGGAGAGCCGGCTGAGCCAGCTGCGGGAGGAGCTGGGCGAGGCCAGCGCCCAGCTGCAGCAGCTGCTGCTGCGCACCCCCACCATCCCGTGGGAGGGCGCCCCGGTCGGCGACGAGTCGGCCAACGTGCCCATCCGGTCCTGGGGCCAGCCGCCCGAGTTCGATTTCAAGCCCCTGGACCACGTGGAGCTGCTGGAACAGCGGGACTGGGCCGAGTTCGCCCGGGCCCGCAAGGTGGCCGGCGAGCGCGCCTACGCGCTGAAGCAGGAAGCCGTCCTGCTCGAGCGGGCGCTGCACGCCTACGCCCTGGACGTGCTGATGGACCGGGACTTCACCGTGATCTCGGTCCCGTCCCTGGTCACCGAGATGCCGCTGGTCGGGACGGGCCAGTTCCCGGGCCACCGCGACGAGACCTACGCGATCCCGGCCGACGACCTGTACCTGGCCGGTACGGCCGAGGTGGCCCTGGTCGGCCTGCACTCCGGGGAGATCCTGGACAAGAACAAGCTGCCGATCCGGTACGCCGGCATCTCGCCGTGCTTCCGCCGCGAGATCGGCAGCGCCGGCCGGGACGTGCGCGGCCTGCTGCGGGTGCACCAGTTCGAGAAGGTCGAGCAGTTCGTGATCTGCGTGGCCGACGACGCCGAGTCCGACCAGTGGCACACCGAGCTGCTGGACACGGCCGAGCGGCTGGTGCAGGGCCTGGGCCTGGCCTACCAGGTGGTGGAGATCGCCACCGGGGACATGGGGGCCGGCAAGTACCGGATGAACGACATCGAGACCTGGTTCCCGTCGCTGGGCCATTTCCGGGAGACGCACAGCTGCTCGTCCCTGCACGACTGGCAGGCCCGCCGGGCCAACCTGCGCTACCGGGACACCGACGGCACGATCCGGTTCGCCTTCACGCTCAACAACACCGCGATCGCCACCCCCCGGCTGCTGGCCGCGCTGATCGAGAACAACCAGACCGCCGACGGCCGGGTGCGGGTGCCGGACGTGCTCCGGCCCTACCTGAGCGGCCGCGAGCTGCTGTAGTCACCGGCTGGCCGAAGCACGCCACGGGCTGTGGGGTGCCGTCGTACGCTGCCAGCGTGGAACTCGAAGCGGGCCACATCGCGCAGCTCGCCGGGCGGCCGGTCGCCGGCCTGACCCGGCGGGACGTGGCGCTGGGCCTGCTGTCGGTGCCGCCCGGGGACGCGCTGGAGTCGCTGCCGCTGCTGCGCCGGCGGCTGCTGGCGGCGGGCAACCCGATGTCGGCCGTGTTCTGGGCGGCCACCGATCAGGTACTGGAATCCCTGCAGGCAGGCACGGCCCGGGCCGGGGACGTGCGGGCCTGGCTGGAGGCGACCGCCACCGAGCCCAGCGGCATGATCGGGCTGCACGTCTGGGAGGAGCCACCGGACCGCAGCCGGCTCCAGGCCGAACTGCACGGGCGGCTGGTCCGGCACCTGGAGGGCAAGCTGGCCGCCGGTGAGCTGGACCCGGACGGCCTGGCGGCCGGGGACCCCGACGCTCAGCTGGCCTGGTCGCGGGTGCAGGAGCAGTGGATGACCAGCCCGCTCGGGGACGGCCGGGTGCCCATGGACGTGCTGCTGGACGAGCAGGACCCCGGGTCCCTGGGCCAGTGGGCCGAGCCGGACGCCGAAGCGCTCAGCGCCCTGCAGGTGGTGCTGGGCGAGGTCGGGGAGCGGCCACTGCCCCCCGGCGAGCTGACCTCGGCCTGTGCGGCGATCCGGGCCGCGATCAGCGCCGGCGAGCCGGCCGGCCGGACGCTGGCCACCTGCGCCGGAGACCCCGGCCAGGAGCCTGCCGGTCCCGACCCGGAGCTGTGGCTGGCCCTGGCGGCCGGGGTGATGTCCCCCGCGCGGGAGAGCGCGGACCCGGGGCTGTCCGGCGCGCTCGGCGCGCTGTGCGCGCTCCAGCACACCGAGTGGCTGGCCGTGCTGGCCGCCCTGGCCCGCGGCGGTCCCGGCACCCCGGCCGCGGCCGCCGATCTGGCCGGTTACGCGCGGGAGTACGGCGCCGAGGACTTCGACGAGCCCGCCGTCGCCGAATTGTTCGGCTACGTGGCCGGCCTGTGGCAGGCCCTGGGCGCCACCGACCACCGGCAGCGGCTGACCCGACTGGGCTGGTGGGGACTACCCGAGGCGGCCCGGCGAGTCTGGGCTCCTGCCAGCTGACTCCTGCGCGGCGGCGGCCTCCCGCCGCCGCGCGGCCGCGGCCTGAAGCGGGCTGAGCGGCTTGGCCGGGCCCGCTTCCCCGTCCTCGTTTTCGTCTGGCGGTGGCGGCGGGATCTTTTTGAGCTGCTTGCTCATCGACTTGAGCAGGAAGTACAGGGCCACGCCGATCCCGGCCACGACCAGGAACCCGAGCACGCCCGGGGTCACGTTGTCGCTGGACGCCTTGGCCAGCACGGCGGCAGTGACCGTCACAGGCACACCCTCTCCCGCACCCCGGCGAACAGATCATCTTCCGGCAGCTCGGTGTCCACGAGCGACCTAGCGAGATGATAGTCCTCGGTCCCCCAGGCCTCGCGCTGCACCTCGAGCGGGCAGGCGAACCAGAAGCTCTTGGGGTCGATCTGGGTGGCGTGGGCCAGCAGCGCCTGGTCCCGGATCTCGAAGAAGTCGCCGCACGGCACCCGGGTGGTGAGCTCGAGCTCGCGCCGGTTGCGCCGCGCCGGGTCCTTCTCGCGCTCCTCGAACATCTTCACGTACGGGGACTCCAGGCCGCGGCGCAGCAGTTCGGTGTGCAGCGCCACGTACTTGGCCCAGTGGAACGAGGCGAAGTAGTACAGCTTGAGCGGCTGCCACGGCTCGCCGGTGCCCGGGTACCGGTCCGGGTCGGCGGCGGCCTCGAACGCCTCCACCGCGACGTTGTGCGCCATCACGTGGTCCGGGTGCGGGTAACCACCGGACTCGTCGTAGGCCAGCATCACGTGCGGCCGGAACTCGCGGACGGCCTGGACCAGCGGGCGGGCCGCCTCGCTGAGCGGGGTCAGGGCAAAGCAGCCTTCGGGCAGCGGCGGTTTCGGGTCGCCTTCCGGGAGACCGGAGTCGGTGAAGCCCAGAAACTGCTGCCGCACCCCGAGAATTTCGCGCGCCCGGGCCATCTCGTCCCGGCGCAACCGGGGCAGATCGGCGTGCACCTCGGGCCGGTCCATGGCCGGATTGAGCACGTCGCCGCGTTCCCCGCCGGTCATCGTGGCCACCAGCACCTCCACACCCTCGCGGACGTACCGGGCCGTGGTGGCCGCACCCTTGCTGGACTCGTCGTCCGGGTGCGCGTGCACGGCCATCAGCCGCAGCGGTCCCTGACCTCCGGGCCCGGCGCAATCGTCGGCTGGGCCGGGGCGGGCACCGTCCTCGAACTGCTGTGGCTCGGCTGTGTCGGCGGACAACTGATCTCCCTTGATGGTTACCGGCGCGTAAATTGGGCCGGTTCCAGGCGCACGGAGATCTTCCCGTAATAGGGCGTTTCCCCCCGGCAGGGCCTGGAACCGCGTCAACCACTGGAAAACACGCAGCCGTAACGGCCGCATTCCCTACCTGCACCATTTGACTAGAGCGGCGTAGTCGTTGACGCTTGTTAGCCTTAAAAGATTACCCGTGAGGGGGGTCCGCCCGCTGGACCTCACGACATGGCAGGACCGTGCAGTACTGAGGAGTGCCCGTGACCGAGACTCGCGACGGAAGCGTCACCTGGCTGACCCAGGAGGCGTATGACCGCCTGAAGGCCGAACTGGATGACCGCTCGGGACCGCTGCGGGTCGAGATCGCCAAGAGAATCGAGGCCGCCCGCGAGGAGGGCGACCTGCGTGAGAACGGCGGCTACCACGCGGCCAAGGAGGAGCAGGGCAAGAGCGAGGGCCGGATCCTGCAGATCCAGCAGATCCTGGAAAACTCCCGGGTCGGGGAGCCGCCGCGGACCGAAGGTGTGGTCGGCCCGGGAATGACGGTGACCGTCCGGTTCCCCGGCGACGACGAGGAGGTCACGTTCCTGCTGGCCTCGCGGGAGGAGACCGGGGCCCCGATCGAGGTGTACTCGCCCAAGTCCCCGCTGGGCGGCGCGATCAACGGCAAGAAGGTCGGCGAGACCGCCACCTACTCGCTGCCCAACGGCCGGTCGGCCGCGGTGGAGATCCTCGACGCCGTGCCCTACGCGGGCATCTGACGGACGCGCGAAGGGGGCCGGCCGTCATCGGCCGGCCCCCTTCGCGTGTCAGCTGAAGATCAGCGTGTACCCGGCCTGGCGCAGTTCGGTGATCATTTCCTCGCAGTGCTCGGGGCCGCGCGTCTCCATCTGCAGCAGCACCTCGACCTCGCCGACCTGGAGCCGGGGCGTGACCCGCTCGTGCCACACGTCGAGGACGTTGGCGCCCAGACCGGCCAGTTCGTGCAGCAGGGTGGCCAGCGCGCCCGGGCGGTCCGGCAGGCGGCAGCGGAAGGCCAGGTAGCGGCCTGCCGCCCGCAGGCCGTGCCGGAGCAGCTTGGACAGCAGCAGCGGGTCGATGTTGCCGCCGGACAGCACCACCACCACCGGGGGCTCGATCTCCCCGGCGTGCTCCAGCAGCGCGGCCACGCCCGCGGCCCCGGCCGGCTCGACCACCTGCTTGGCCCGTTCCAGGCAGAGCAGCAGCCCGCGGGACAGGCTCTCCTCGGTCACCGTGACCACCCGCGCCCCGTGCTCGGCCAGCAGGCCCAGGGCCAGCTCACCGGGCTGGCTGACCGCGATCCCGTCGGCCATGGTCGGCGCGCCCTTGACCGGGATCGGCCGGTGGGCCGCCAGCGAGGCCGGGAACGGCGCCACCGAGGCCGCCTGCACCCCGATGATCTGCACGGCCGGGTCCAGGCTCTTGACCGCCACCGCGGTCCCGGCGGCCAGCCCGCCGCCGCCGACCGGGATCACCACCGTGCGCACCTGCGGGCACTGCTCGATGATCTCGAAACCGAGGGTGCCCTGGCCGGTGATGATGTCCGGGTGCTCGAACGGGTGGATCAGCACGCTGCCGGTCTTGGCCGCGTACTCCTCCGCCCCGGCCAGCGCGTCCTCCACCGACGAGCCGTGCAGCACGATCTCGGCACCGTAGTCCCGGGTGGCCTGGATCTTGGGCAGCGGCGCGCCCTCCGGCATGAACACCGTGGACCTGGTGTCGAGCAGGCTGGCCGCGTAGGCCACGCCCTGGGCGTGGTTGCCGGCGCTGGCCGCCACCACCCCGCCGGCCCGTTCCGCGTCGGTCAGCCGGGAAATCCGCAGATAGGCCCCGCGGACCTTGAACGACCCCGTGCGCTGCAGGTTCTCGCATTTCAGGAAGACCGGGCCGCCGATCAGCTCGGACAGCACCCGTGAGTGCTGCACCGGGGTGGGAGAGATGACCTCGCGGAGCAGTTCCCGCGCCGCCACCACATCATCGGCCTGCACCTGGCCTGACACCGTTGCCACCTGAGCAGTGTGCCACGGGTGTTCGCCCGAAGCGCAGTAAGGGCGGCCCGGATGCGAACAGCCCGTAGATGGACATAGTGTCGAATGGTGCAGCCAAACAGCCAGCCTCGTCATCCCGCCGCGCGGCACGGACGGCCACCGTCAGCGGCCACGCTGGGCGAACTGCGTGCGGACGGGCACGTCTACCGGAGCGTCAAAGAGGAGATCAGGCAGAACCTGCTGGCCCGGATGCGGGCCGGGCAGGACCGGTTCCCGGGCATCATCGGCTTCGGCAACACGGTCCTCCCCCACCTGGAGCGTTCCCTGCTGGCCGGCCACGACGTGATCCTGCTCGGCGAGCGCGGTCAGGGTAAGACCCGGCTGATCCGGACCCTGGCCGGGCTGCTGGACGAGTGGGCCCCGGCGGTGGCCGGGTGTGAGATCAACGACCACCCCTACGTGCCGGTCTGCGCCCGCTGCCGGCGGCTGGCCGAGGAACTGGGTGAGGACCTGCCGATCGTGTGGCGCAACGCCCGCGACCGCTACGGCGAGAAGCTCGCCACCCCCGACACCAGCGTCGGCGACCTGATCGGTGACATCGACCCGGTCAAGGTGGCCGAGGGCCGGACCCTGGGTGACCCCGAGACCGTGCACTACGGGCTGGTGCCGCGGACCAACCGCGGCATCTTCTGCCTGAACGAGCTGCCTGACCTGGCCGAGCGGATCCAGGTCGCACTGCTGAACGTGCTGGAGGAGCGGGACATCGGGGTCCGCGGGTACGCGCTCCGGCTGCCCCTGGATGTGGTCCTGGTGGCCAGCGCCAACCCCGAGGACTACACCAACCGGGGCCGGATCATCACCCCGCTCAAGGACCGGTTCGGGGCCGAGATCCGCACCCACTACCCGCTGACCCTGGACGACGAGCTGGGCCTGATCCAGCAGGAGGCCGTGGTCGGCTGGGACGGGGCCGTGCCCGGCGCCGAACTGCCCGAGCACCTGACCGAGATCATCGCCCGGTTCGCCCGGCTGGTCCGGGAGTCGCCCGCGGTGGACTCGCGGTCCGGCGTCTCGGCCCGGTTCGCGATCGCGGCCGCCGAGAGCGCGGCCGCCTCGGCCGTGCGCCGGTCGGCCCTCACCGGCGGCACCGCGGCCAGCCCGGCCAGCCCGGCCGGTCACCGACCGCACAGCCGGGCCACCCACCGCGCGACCAGCCCGGCCGCCCCGCCCGCGGCCGAGCAGCCGGTGGCCCGGGTCTGCGACCTGCCGGCCATCGTCGGGACGCTGCGCGGCAAGGTCGAGTTCGAGGTCAGCGAGGAGGGCCGGGAGGAAGAGGTGCTGGCCCACCTGCTCCGCCGGGCCATCGCCGAGACGTTACGGTCCCGGCTCGGCAGCGCCGACCTGTCCCCGTTGCTGGCCAAGTTCGACGGCGGCCAGACGGTCGAGTCCGGCGAGCTCACGTCAGCTTCCGACCTGCTGCAGAGCGTCGGCGAGGTGCCGGGCCTGGCCAAGATCATGCAGCGGCTGGGCATGGACGGCAGCGAGTCCTTCGGCCACGCCGCCGCGGCCATCGAGTTCGCCCTGGAAGGGCTGTACCTGATGCGGCGGCTGTCCAAGGACACCATGGACGGCAGCGCCGTCTACCGGACCTGACCACAGAATCTGATCACTGAGCCTGATCATTGGGGCGAGCCTTGGCGAACTACCGATACGGCCCGTACTCCGACGGCCCGGACCCGCTGGCGCCGCCCTACGACGCCCGCGGCGCGCTGGACGCCCTGGGGGACTCGGTCCTGGAGGGATCGACCCCGGCCGACGCCCTGCGCGATCTGGCCCGGAACGGCATGCCGGGCCGGCGTGGCCTGGACGACATGCTCCGCCGGGTGCGCGAGCGGCAGCGGGAACTCCGCAACAGCGGCCGCCTGAGCGGCACGCTGGACCAGGTCCGCTCGCTGCTGGACACCGCCATCGGCCAGGAGCGGGCGGAGCTGTTCCCCGACCCTAGCGACGAGGCGCGGATGCGCGAGGCCGACCTGGACACGCTGCCGTCCGACACCGCGCAGGCCGTCCGTCAGCTGGCCGACTACGACTGGCGGTCCCAGACCGCCCGGAACACCTTCGAGCAGCTGAAGGACATGCTCCGGCGCGAGGTGCTGGACAGCCAGTTCCGCGGCATGAAGCAGGCGCTGCAGAACCCGGACCCGGAAGCCATGCAGCGGGTCAAGGACATGATGGGCGACCTCAACACCATGCTGGAGGCCGACGCCCGCGGCGAGCACACCCAGCTGGACTTCGACCGGTTCATGGACGAGTACGGGGACCTGTTCCCCGACCAGCCGGAGAACCTCGAGGAGCTCATCGACTCCCTGATCCGGCGGATGGCGGCGGCCGAGCGGCTGCTGTCCTCGCTCAGCCCCGAGCAGCGCGAGGAGCTGGCCAACCTGATGGCCCAGGCCCTGGACGACGCGGGCCTGGCCGTGGAGATGACCCGGCTGTCGGACACGCTGCACGCCCGCCGCCCGGACATGTTTCCCGGCCAGGGCGAGCAGATGATGGGCGACGAGCCGCTGGGGCTGGGCGACGCCACCACCGCCCTGGCCGAGCTGGCCGACCTGGCCGAGCTGGAGCAGTCGCTGAGCCAGGACTACCCGGGCGCGTCCCTGGACGACGTCGACGAGGACGCGGTCCGCCGGGCCTTCGGGCGGCAGGCCGTCGACGACGTGGAGGCGCTGCGCCGGGTCGAGCGCGAACTGGAGCAGCAGGGCTACCTGAACCGCAACGGCGGCAAGCTGGAGCTGACCCCGCGGGCCGTGCGCCGGCTGGGCGAGACCGCCCTGCGCCGGGTGTTCCCCGGCCTGACCACCGGCCGCCGCGGCGACCACGACCGGCGCGACGCCGGGCAGGCCGGCGAGCTGACCGGGGCCACCCGGGCCTGGGAGTTCGGGGACGAGCAGCCCATCGACACCTCGGCCACCATCCGCAAGGCCCTGCTCCGGCAGGCGCGGACCAACCCGGACAGAAGGCGGCGCGAGGTGTCCCGGGTGCGGCTGGACCCGGGTGACTTCGAGGTGGCCGAGACCGAACGGCGCGGCGGCGCCGCGGTCAGCCTGCTGGTCGACCTGTCCTACTCGATGGCCCTGCGCGGCACCTGGGCCGCGGCCAAGCAGACCGCGCTGGCGCTGCACGCGCTGATGCGGATGCGTTTCCCGCAGGACGCCCTGCAGGTGGTGGGCTTCTCCAACTACGCTCGCGAGCTGCACGAGACCGAGCTGGCCGGGCTGGGCTGGGACATGGTGCAGGGCACCAACCTGCACCACGCGCTGGTGCTGGCCGGGCGGCACCTGGACCGGCACCCGGAGCAGGAGCCGGTGGTGCTGATCGTGACCGACGGCGAGCCGACCGCGCACCTGCAGCGCGACGGGCGGTTCTGGTTCGACTGGCCGCCGTCGCCGGAGACGCTGCAGCTCACGCTGGCCGAAGTGGACAAGATGACCCGGCGCAACGCCCCGCTGAACATCTTCATGCTGGCCGAGGACGACCGGCTGACCGCGTTCGTGGAGAACGTGGCCCGCCGCAACGGCGGCCGGGTGCTGCAGGCCCAGGCCGACCGGCTCGGCGAGTACGTGGTGCAGGACTTCCTGCGCGCTCGCCGGGCCGCCCGCGGCTAGCGCTTCAGCGCCTGGCGCAGGTCGTCGATTAGGTCGGCCACGTCCTCGATGCCGACCGACAGCCGGACCAGGTCGGGCGGGACTTCGAGCGGGGAGCCCGCGGCCGAGGCGTGGGTCATCCGGCCCGGGTGCTCGATCAGCGACTCCACCCCGCCCAGGGACTCGCCCAGCGTGAACAGCCGGGTCCGGCCGCACACGTCGACCGCGGCCTGCTCGCCGCCGCGGACCCGGAACGAGACCATGCCGCCGAACCCGCTCATCTGCTTGGCGGCCACGTCGTGCCCGGGGTGGGACGGCAGGCCGGGGTAGAAGACCTCGGCCACCGCCGGGTGCCCGGTCAGCATCTCGGCCACCCGCATCGCGTTCTCGCCGTGCCGGTCCATCCGGACCGCCAGCGTACGGATCCCGCGCAGCGTGAGCCAGGAGTCGAACGGCCCGGGCACGCCGCCGGTGGCGTTACGCAGGTAAGCCGCGTCCTCGGCGACCTGCTCGTCCGAGGTCACCAGCGCGCCGCCGACCACATCGGAGTGGCCGCCCAGGTACTTGGTGGTGGAGTGCACCACCACGTCCGCGCCCAGGGCCAGCGGGCGCTGCAGCCGGGGCGAGGCGAACGTGTTGTCCACCACCAGCAGGGCCCCGGCCTCGTGCGCGGCCTCGGCCAGCGCGGCGATGTCGGCGATGCCCAGCAGCGGGTTGGTCGGGGTCTCGACCCAGAGCATCCGGGCCGGCCGCTCGGCCAGGGCGCGGCGGACCGCGGCCACGTCCGGCAGGTGCACCGGGGCCCAGTCCAGGCCCCAGTTGGCCAGCACGGCCGAGAACAGCCGGTAGGTCCCGCCGTAGGCGTCGTCCGGGATGACCACCCGGTCACCCGGGCGGCACAGGCTGCGGATCAGGCCGTCCTCGGCGGCCATGCCGGAGGCGAAGGCCAGCGCCCGGCGGCCGCCTTCCAGGGCGGCCAGGCACTCCTCCAGGGCGGTGCGGGTCGGGTTGGCGGTGCGCGAGTACTCGTAGCCGCCACGCAGCCCGCCCACGCCGTCCTGCTTGTAGGTGGAGGTCTGGTAGATCGGCGGCACCACCGCCCCGGTGACCGGATCCGGGTCCTGCCCGGCGTGGATGGCCTGCGTCTCGAACCCCGGCGTGGTCAAGAGAAGGACTCCCCTGCGAGATAGGTGAGCAGGTCCTGCCGGGTGAGCAGGCCCGCGGGCTTGCCGTCCGCGAACACCACGGCCGCGCCGGCGCCCTCCAGCGCGTGCACCACGCTGCTGACCGTCTCGCCGGAGCCGACCGTGGGCAGCGGCGGTGACATGTGACCGCTCAGCGGGTCGTCGGGCCGGGCCCGGCGGGTGATCAGGGCGTCGAGCAGGTCGCGCTCCACGATCGAGCCGACCACCTCGGCCGCGGCCACCGGCGGCTCCTCGTTCACCACCGGCAGCTGGGACACGTCGTACTCACGCAGCAGGGCGATGGCCTGGGCCACGGTCTCGCCCGGGTGCGCGTGCACGAACTCGGGGATCTCCCGTTCCTTGCGGGCCAGCACGTCGCTGACCAGCGGCTCGTCGGTCTGCGCGGACAGGAAGCCGTAGTCGGCCATCCAGTCGTCGTTGAAGATCTTGGACAGGTAGCCCCGGCCGCCGTCCGGCAGCAGCACCACGATCACGTCGTCCGGGCCGGCCCGGTGCGCGGCCTGCAGCCCGGCCACCACGGCCAGGCCGCTGGACCCGCCGACCAGCAGCGCCTCCTCGCGGGCCAGCCGCCGGGTCATCCGGAAGCTCTCGGCGTCGGTGACCGCGATGACCTCGTCGCAGACGGCGCGGTCGTAGGTGGCCGGCCAGATGTCCTCGCCGACCCCCTCGACCAGGTACGGGCGGCCCGAGCCGCCCGAATACACCGAGCCCTCCGGGTCCGCGCCGATCACCCGCACCCGGCCGTCGGAGATCTCCTTCAGGTACCGCCCGGCGCCGCTGATCGTGCCGCCGGTGCCGATACCGGCCACGAAGTGGGTGATCCGGCCGTTGGTCTGAGACCAGATCTCCGGCCCGGTCGAGGCGTAGTGCGAGGCCGGGTTGTCGGGGTTGGCGTACTGGTCGGGCTGCCAGGCCCCGGGCAGCTCGGCCGCCATCCGGCGGGCCACGCTGTAGTAGGAGTCGGGGTGCTCGGGCGGCACCGAACTGGGGCACACCAAGACGTCGGCGCCGTAGGCCCGCAGCACGCTGATCTTGTCCTGGGCCACCTTGTCCGGGCACACGAACACGCACTTGTAGCCGCGTTCGGCGGCGACGATGGCCAGGCCGACGCCGGTGTTGCCCGAGGTCGGCTCCACGATCGTGCCACCGTCTTTGAGCAGCCCGGACTTCTCCGCCGACTGGATCATCCGCAGGGCGATGCGGTCCTTGACCGAACCGCCCGGGTTGAAGTACTCGACCTTGACCAGAACGTCCGGCCCGGGACCGGCCAGATGCAGGTCCCGGGTGACTTCGCGCAGCCTGACCAGCGGGGTGTTACCTACCGTCTGGGTCAGGGAATCGTATACGTGCATGTTCGTCGCGATCCCTCATTGGCCAGGGGCCAACGGCCCGGGCGGGCCGGCCCTCACTGGTTCTCCTGGCTGACCCTGACGTTATCCGACCCGAGGCCGGGACGCGCAGCCAGTCAGGGACGACATAAGCTACCGATCAGTAGTAGGTGGCCACGCTCAAAGGAGGCGGATGCCATGCCGGAAGCCGTTGTCGTCGCGACGGCACGATCCCCGATCGGCCGCGCGTTCAAGGGTTCCATGACCAGCATCAGGCCGGATGACCTGACCGCTCAGATCATCACCGCGGCCCTGGCCAAGGTGCCGCAACTCGACCCCGACGACATCGACGACCTGCTGCTCGGCTGCGGGCTGCCCGGCGGTGAGCAGGGTTTCAACATGGCCCGGGTGGTGGCGGTGCTGCTCGGCCACGACAAGCTGCCCGGGACCACGGTGACGCGGTACTGCTCGTCGTCGCTGCAGACGACCCGGATGGCGTTCCACGCGATCAAGGCGGGCGAGGCCGACGTGCTGATCTCGGCGGGCGTGGAGACGGTCAGCCGGTTCGCCCACGGCAGCAGCGATTCCTGGCCGGACACCCACAACGCGGAGTTCGCCGGCGCCGAGACCCGGACCCAGCAGACGGCCGAGGGCGACGCCGGCCCCTGGCACGACCCACGCCAGGACGGCAACATCCCGGACGTCTACATCGCGATGGGCCAGACGGCGGAAAACGTGGCCCAGCGGGCGGGGATCAGCCGCGAAGAGCAGGACGAGTTCGGGGTCCGCTCGCAGAACCTGGCCGAGAAGGCCATCGCCGACGGCTTCTGGCCGCGGGAGATCACCCCGGTCACGCTGCCCGACGGCAACACGGTGAGCAAGGACGACGGCCCGCGGGCGGGCACCACGCTGGAAAAGGTCGCACAGCTCAAGCCCGTGTTCCGGCCCGACGGGACGGTCACGGCCGGTAACTGCTGCCCGCTGAACGACGGCGCGGCCGCGGTCATCATCATGAGCGACACCAAGGCCGCCGAACTGGGCATCACCTCGCTGGCCCGCATCGTGTCCACCGGCGTGACCGCGCTGTCCCCGGAGATCATGGGCCTCGGCCCGGTCGAGGCGTCCCGGCAGGCGCTGGCCCGGGCGGGCATGGCCATCAGCGACATCGACCTGGTCGAGATCAACGAGGCCTTCGCGGCTCAGGTCATCCCGTCCTACCGGGAACTGGGCATCGACCTGGACCGGCTGAACGTCAACGGCGGCGCGATCGCGGTCGGCCACCCGTTCGGCATGACCGGGGCGCGCATCACCACCACCCTGCTGAACAGCCTGAGCTTCCACGACAAGACGCTCGGGCTGGAGACCATGTGCGTCGGCGGCGGCCAGGGCATGGCCATGGTGCTCGAGCGCCTCTCCTGACCGGTGTTTCCGCTGGGGCGCCGGGTACGCCCGCCGCCCCGCGGGACCCGGGGGGAAGGGCCCACGCAACCGGCACGTAACCAGCACGAGCATGACAACGAGAAGACAGAGCGGATTTACCTGGCATTAAGGAAAGGTTGCTCCCAGGTCTTGTCACGGGCAGGTCACTGAGGCAGGCTCACAGCAAGAGGCTTCACCACCCCCTGGAGGTGCCAATTGCCGCTGACTCGCTCCCTGGAGACGCACAAAAATCTGATCGCCCGCATACCCCGCGTCACGGGTAGTGACCTTCGAGAGTGGTTCGGACGTGTGGAATCCGGTCCGGCCTTCCTGCGCTGTGAAGAGCGCGCCAACTGGCTGGCCGACGAGCACGGCATCTCGCACGGCTACGCCAACGCCATCGTGCACGAATGGGAGATGCAACGTCGTCTCCGCCTCAACGCCATCTGACGGCGTTCCCCCGGGCCGCTGACCGGCCCGCTCTGACTTCTTCGGTTCGCTGGCTGGGCCTGCGGGCCGGGCTCCGCTGCGGGCGGCCCCGCCGAGTCGGCCCAGCCGAGCCAAACCTGACACACTGGGCCCATGAGCCCAGAACAAGCTCAGCAGTTCCTTCGCGACCATCACCGGGCCGTGCTGGCCACCATCCGGTCCGATGGCCTGCCCCAGCTGTCGCCCGTGTCCTGTGCCGTCGATGACGACGGCCGGGTGCTGATCAGCACCCGGGAACCCGCGATCAAAACGCGCAACCTGCGCCGCAACCCGTTCGCTTCGGTCTGCGCCTTCACCGACGGCTTCTTCGGCCCGTGGGTGCAAGCCGAGGGAACGGCCGAGATCATCCCGCTGCCCGAGGCCATGGACCTGCTGGTCGACTACTACCGCCGGATCTCCGGCGAGCACCCGGACTGGGACGACTACCGGGCCGCCATGGCGCGAGACCAGCGGGTCATCATCCGGATCACGATTTCGCGGGCCGGCCCCTCGGTCAGCGGCTGAAATGACCACCCGGCGCCGGTAACGGCCCCGGATTTCGCAGCTCGCCCACCGGGCCCGGCGGTTCAGCGTGCGCACAATCGGGGCCATCGAAGGGTCCAGAAAACGATTTCGGGTGGCGGCGGCCCGGGCGCTTGCGACCGCTATCGCGAAGATTCATCGGCGGCCGCAATCCGGCCGGAGCCCGGCCGCCGCTATCAGCGGGCCGCGATGACCGGTACGCGCCCGGTCTCCGATTTGCCGTGTTACCACCATGCACGCACCGGCTGCGTAATTCGCACAGCGAACGAAGTTTTCAAGATCGTCTTAAAAAAGCGGCGACGCCTTCAACTCCAGAATGCAAGTCCATCTGCACGTGCAATAAGTAATGAGCCGCCGTCGCCGCCAACCGGCGCGGCACCGGGGATCCAGCACCCGGCACCGCGGTCCCAGCTCGGCCTGCGGCCATTGGACATACCAATGTTAAGGGTGCCCCCGGTCGGACTCGAACCGACACTAGCGACCCTTTTAGGGGGGCGGCCTCTGCCCTTGGGCTACGGGGGCTGGCCAATAATACCGCGCAATTCTTCATAATCGAAGGCTCACGATATTCGGACCGGCGAGTTTGACTGACCCGGTTTATTCAATTAGCCATTACCGTGGGACGAGTGCGGAGTGTGACCATCATGGCCACATACCTAAACTCTGTGTAACCAAAGTCGTGCACTGCTGCCGCTCAAGGTCGCTGCAGTCACATTTCTGATCAAATTTCGCAGGTCATCATTGCCACTCTTACCAGGCACAATGCATTCTGACTGTGCATCTGCACGGGTGAACCGTGCAATACAGATATAAATCGGTCGCCGCTTGGATCACGACCCGGCGAACTGGTCTCCCGCCCCACCCGCCACTGTGGTGCCGGAGAGGCGGTCAGGCCGGAGTGGGCGGGGTGACCGGGGGCGTCATCCGGGCCGGGTCGGGCTCGCCGAGGCCAGAGTACTCGCGGGCGCGGCCGAAGATCGTGTCCAGCATGGCCGGGGTGACCCGGCCGGTGAACGTGTTCTGCTGGCTGGGGTGGTAGCAGCCGAGCATGAGCAGCGGCCTGCGGCCCGGGCCGGGCCGGGTGAGCTCGACCTCCGCTCCATGACCGAAGGACGGGCGGCGCGGCGGCAGCGCGAACCCGGTCTCGCGCAGCACGGGCCACAGAGCCTGCCAGGCGAAGCCGCCCAGGCAGACCGCGACCCTGGCCGACGGCTCGATCCGCCGGAGCTCCCCGGCCAGCCAGGGGGCGCAGGTGTCCCGCTCCTCCGGGGTCGGCTTGTTGACGGGCGGGGCGCACCGCACGGCCGCCACCATGCGCGCGTGCCGCAGCCGCTGGCCATCGCCGGCGGTGATGCTGACCGGGCGGTCGGCCAGGCCGCAGCGGTACAGCGAGGCGAACAGGAAGTCGCCGCTGCGGTCGCCGGTGAACACCCGTCCGGTGCGGTTGCCGCCGTGGGCCGCGGGAGCCAGGCCGACGATCACGATCTCCGGCTCGTCGTCGCCCCAGCCCGGGATGGGACGCCCCCAGTACCGCTCGGTGGCGAACGAGCGCCGCCGGACCCGGGCCACCTCCTCGCGCCAGTCGACCAGCCGCGGGCAGGCCCGGCACACCGACTGCCTGGCCACCAGCTCGTGCAGGCTGGGAGCGCTCACGGCCAGCTGGCGGACCTCAGCGGCGTCGTGCGCGACCGGGGTGGCGGCGGTGGCTGGATCCTCGGGCCAGCCCGTCCCGGGCGGCACGGGCGCGCGTGAGTCGCCGGCCGCGCCCGGGACGGTGGTCATGGCCCCGGCACCGGGTCCGGGGTGGCGATGGACCAGGCGATGCCGTCCAGGATGTCGTGCTCGCTGACCAGTACCTCGGCCAGGGCCAGCCGGATCATGATGCGGTCCAGGATCAGCGCGCCGGCCCCGATGACGTCGATGCGGCCCGGGTGCATGACCGGGATGCGGGCCCGCTCGGCCCGGGTCTGGGCCAGCAGGCGGGTGGCCACCTCGTGCACCTGGGCGGCGGAGATCCGGCTGTGATGCAGCCGCTCGGGGTCGTAGCCGGGCAGGCCCAGGGCGATGCCCGCGACCGTGGTGACCGAACCGGCCAGGCCGACCAGGGTCCGGGCCCGGCTGGCGTCCACCACCGCCGCGGCCTCGGCGATGGCCCGGTCGATGTCGGCGGTGGCCGCCTCGACCTGGGCCCGGGACGGCGGGTCCTCGCGCAGGTGGCGTTCGGTCATCCGGACGCAGCCGATGTTGACGCTGCGGGCCGAGGCGACCCGGCCGTCCTGGCCCAGCACGAACTCGGTGGACCCGCCCCCGATGTCGGTGACCAGGTACGGGGCGGGCACCGAGGCGCCCAGCTCGGCGGTGGCGCCCAGGAACGACAGCCGGGCCTCCTCGTCGCCGGTGAGGACCTCGGGACCGGTGCCGAGCACCTCGGTCACCCGGCGGGTGAACTCGTCGGCGTTGGCCGCGTCCCGGGTGGCGCTGGTGGCCACCATGCGAACGGCTTCGGCCCGGTGGCTGCCGATCAGCTCGGCGTACCCGCGCAGCGCCTTCAGCGTGCGGTCCAGGGCCTCCGGGGCCAGCCGGCCGGTGGTGTCCACACCCTGGCCGAGGCGGACGATCTCCATCCGCCGGTCCACGTCGCTGAGCGTGGCCCGGTCCGGGTCGACGTCGGCGATCAGCAGCCGGATCGAGTTGGTGCCGCAGTCCACGGCGGCCACGCGGCGGGTCATCGGCGGTCCTCGGTGCGGTCGCCGCTGGCACCCGGAACCGCGGCCTCGTCCGGCACGGGCACGCACGGGCCGTCCGACCACCACGCGCCCACCGCCGCCGCGGTCTCCCGGCCGAACGGGTTGGCCCCCGGCACGGCCAGTTCGTGGGCCAGCAGGGCGTGCAGGCACTTGACCCGCCCGGGCATGCCGCCGGCGCTCTGAGTGCCGTCCGGCAGTGGTTCCAGCCCGGCCGCCACCGCCGCGTCCCGGCGCCGGGCCAGGTAGTCGCGGTCGGCGGCCTGGTAGGCGGCGCACAGGTCCGGGTCCTCGGCCAGCCGGGCCGTCATGGTTTTCATCCGTCCCGCCGCCTCCAGCCGGCTGACCGCGGCCGCCGCGCGCGGGCAGGTCAGGTAGTACAGGGTCGGGAACGGGGTGCCGTCCGGCAGCCGGGGGGCGGTCTCCACCACGTCCGGGCGGCCGCACGGGCAGGTGTGCACGACCGCCCGCAGCCCACGGGGGGCGCGGCCGAGCTGGGCGGCCACCACCGCCTCGGTCGAGGAGTCCATCACTTGCGCGGGGTCTGGTCCGCCTTCTTCACGGATCCCCACAGCTTCGAGTACCACGATGTCGGCGTGGGGGTCTGCTTCGGCGTGGCGTCCGGGGCGGGCTTGTTGTTGCCGATGATCACGTAGCACTTCTCGGTCGGCGCGCACATGTGCAGCTGGTCGCGGGCCTGCTGCTTGATGTAGTTGGGATCGGAGAACCGCTGCTGCTGCTCCTGCAGGTCCTTGACCTGCGACGAGAGCGACTGCTGGCTGGTCAGCAGCTGGTCGATCTGCCGACGCTGGCCGATGTACTCCCGCACCGGGTAGGCCAGGCTGAGCGCGATCGCACACATCACCACGGCCAGCAGGGCCGCCCGCCCTGTCAGCTTGGCCGGCCGCAGCGGCGGCCGGCCCGGACGGGGCGGGCTGGGTGGCGATGGGTCCGGGTGCGGGGCCCGGGGCGGGTCGGCCATCAGGCCCGATCCGCGAACCTCGGGTAGGCGCCGACGCCCGCGTAGACGGCGGCGTCACCGAGCAGTTCCTCGATCCGCAGCAGCTGGTTGTACTTGGCCACCCGCTCACCGCGGGCGGGGGCGCCGGTCTTGATCTGGCCGCAGTTGGTGGCCACGGCCAGGTCGGAGATGGTGGTGTCGTCGGTCTCGCCGGACCGGTGACTGATGATGCAGGTGTAGCTGGCCCGCTGGGCGGCGGACACCGCGTCCAGCGTCTCGGTCACGGTGCCGATCTGGTTCAGCTTGACCAGCAGTGAGTTGGCGGTGTGCTCGGCGATGCCGCGGCGCAGCCGCACCGGGTTGGTGACGAACAGGTCGTCGCCCACCAGCTGCACCCGGTCGCCGGTGGCCGCGGTCAGCGCGCGCCAGCCGTCCCAGTCCTCCTCGGCCAGCGGGTCCTCCAGCGAGACGATCGGGTAGCTGCTCACCCAGTCCCCGTAGATCGCGGCCATCTGCTCCGAGGACCTGGCCGAGCCCTCGAACGTGTAGCCATCCTCGCCGTAGAACTCGGTGGCGGCGGCGTCGATGGCCAGGGCGACGTCCCGGCCGGGGGTGAAGCCAGCCTTGCCGATGGCCTCCACGATCAGGTCCAGCGCGGCCCGGTTGTTCTCCAGGTCGGGGGCGAACCCGCCCTCGTCGCCGACGCCGGTGGACAGGCCGTGCTGCTTCAGCACCGACTTGAGCGCCTGGTAGGTCTCGGCGCCCCAGCGCAGCGCGTCGGAGAACGTGCTGGCGCCGATGGGGGTGATCATGAACTCCTGGATGTCCACGCTGTTGTCGGCGTGGGCCCCGCCGTTGAGGATGTTCATCATCGGCACCGGGAGCAGGTAGGCGTTCGGCCCGCCCAGGTACCGGAACAGCGGCAGGCTGGCCGACGCCGCCGCGGCCTGGGCCACCGCGATGCTGACCCCGACCATGGCGTTGGCCCCGAGCCGGGACTTGTCCGGCGTGCCGTCCAGGTCGATCATGGCCTGGTCGACCAGCCGCTGGTCGTCGGCGTCGAAACCGAGCAGCTTGTCCTGGATCTCGCCGCTCACGTGGCCGACGGCCCGCGTGACGCCCTTGCCGCCGAACTCATCGCCGCCGTCCCGCAGCTCCACCGCCTCGAAGGCGCCGGTGGAGGCGCCGCTGGGTACGCCGGCCAGGGCGATCGTGCCGTCATCCAGGGCCACCTCGACCTCGAGGGTCGGGTTACCCCTGGAATCCAGGATCTGCCTGCCGTAAATCGAGCTGATCGAGGCCACAGCCGGCTCCTCATGTCCTGTTCAAGGGTGTGTGCGTTATCAGTCCGTGTTCGAGCCTAGTGGAGCGCGCGCGCCCGTCGCACCGGCCACGCCGGCATCCGGCGGGGCCGTCACCGGGAAGGGTGCGACTGCTCCCAGGCACGGACCCGGTCCCGGTAACGACGGGCCGCGGCCCGCAGTTCCAGCTCCGGATCCAGGTCGGCGGCGCGGGCCGTCGCGACCAGCGCGAACAGCTGGTCACCCAGGCTTCGCGCGGTCTCGCCGCCGGGGCCGTCCGCGGTCAGCAGGTCGTCGGGCACTCCGGCCCGCCCGGCCCGCCGCTGCAGCTGGCCGGCCAGGGACAGGCCCGGCTGCCCGAACGGCACTCCGTCCAGCGCCGAGGCCGGCTCATCGGCCGGCGAGGCCTTCTCGGCCCGTTCCGCCTTCTTGATCTCGTCCCAGTTCAGGACCACGTCGTCCGGGCCGGACACGGCCACGTCGGCGAACACGTGCGGGTGCCGGCGGACCAGCTTGGCCACGATCCCGTCGGCCACGTCATCGATGGTGTACCCGGTCCCGTCGTCGCGCTCGGAGGCCACCTCGGCGTGGAACAGCACCTGCAGCAGCACGTCGCCGAGCTCTTCCCGGAACGCGCCGTGGTCGCCGTTCTCCAGCGCTTCCAGCGCCTCGTAGGGCTCCTCGAGCAGGTGCGGCGCGAGGGAGGAGTGGGTCTGCTTGGCGTCCCAGGGGCACCGCTCCCGCAGCACGGTCATGGTCGTCACCAGGTCCAGCAGCCGGGAGCCGGGCAGGTCCACCGAACCGCGCAGCACCTCGGTGGGGACCCCGGCGCCGTCCAGTTCGGCCCGCAGCGGTGACTCCCCGGTCTCGGCCCCGGGGTGGGCCGGCGGCCCGGCCAGCCAGACCACGTCGCGGTCGTCCCCGGCCGCGGTGGCCTCGGCCAGCCGCGGGGCCAGCTCGCCGTCCGGGACGTGCAGCAGGTCCACGTCGATCCCGGCCGCGACCACGGCGGCGTGCTGCGGATGATCGGGCGGGGCCAGCACCCGGGCCGCTTCCCGCAGCGCGTCCCAGGCCTGCAGGGTCAGCAGCCCGGGGGCGACCCGCGGGCTGGTGACCAGCAGGATCAGCACGACGGCGACGAACCCGCAGTGGACGTCTTGGGCGGCGCGCCACCCGCGGCGGACAGCGTGTCCGGCGCCGCCACCACCGAGGACTGGGTGTAGTTGAACCGGCCGAACTGCGGGCTGACCTTGACCGGGTCGGTCTGGTAGACGTGACACTCGGCCGCGGTGAACTGCTTGGTGATGGCGTTCACGCTCGCCGTCGCGGTCGGCAGCTTGCCGCCGTTGGCCCGCTCGGCGTAGGCGATCTCAACGGCCTGGTAGTTGCCCAGCTCGTCGAGCAGGTTCGGGGGCAGGCCGTTGGCCACGGCCAGCTGGGTCAGCGTCACGTTGTTCACGCCCTGCTGCTGAGCCTGCTGGGCGGCCTGCTGGTAGATGTTCTCCAGGGCCTGGTCACGCTGGCTGGTGGTGATGTTGATGTTCTCCCTGGCCGCCAGCTTGTCCCGCACATTGAACCTGATCAGCCAGCCCAGCACGTCCTTGGGCTTCTGAGCCGCGGTGAGGTGGACCGTGCTGGAGTACGGCTTGGCCGCCTTGGTCAGGTTGGCCACCTCGGTGTTGAGCTGGCTGGTGGAGATCGAATCGTTACCCACGGTCGCGGCCGCGCCCATCTGGACCGGGGCACACCCGGCGATCAGCCCGCCGAAGGCAGCAGCGGCAACGGCAGCCTTGACCGCGGTGGCGGTCCTGATCGGTGTGCGGCGCACAGTGAGGTCCCTTCTCACGCTTTGGTTCCGTCTGGCGGCGCCTGCTCGCCGAACACAGCCTCGATGAGTTCGGCGCACCAGGCGAGCATGTCCCGGTCCCGCAGCGGCTGGCCGCCGATGGTGGTGGCCGATCCGCTGACCGGGGTCCGGCTCCGGGACGCCCCGGCCGACGACGACCCGGGCACCGCCTTGGGTGCCGGCACCAGCATCGTACGCACTGCCGGCTTGAGCAGCGTCCGGGGGTACAGCCGCTGCACCCGCACCTGCTTCGATTCGGGCAGCTCGACCGGGGCGAACCGGACGTGGTTGCCCTGCAGGGTGATGTCGGTCAGCCCCGCGCGCCGGGCCCGGGCCCGCAGCCGGGCCACCTCGAGCAGGTTCAGCACCGGCTCCGGTGGCTGGCCGTAGCGGTCGGTGAGCTCGTCCCGGACCGCGGCCGCGTCGGCGTCGTTGTCGATCGCCGCGATCTGCGTGTACGCCTCCAGCCGCAGCCGCTCGCCGGGCAGGTAGTCGTGCGGGATGTGCGCGTTGATCGGCAGCTCGACCCGGACCTCGGCCCGGTCGGCCGGCCCGTCGCCCTTGAGCTCGTTGACCGCCTCGCCGATCATGCGGACGTACAGATCGAACCCGACCCCGGCGATGTGCCCGGACTGCTCGCCGCCGAGCAGGTTGCCCGCCCCGCGGATCTCCAGGTCCTTGAGGGCCACGTACATGCCGGCCCCGATCTCGGTGTGCTGGGCCACGGTGGCCAGCCGCTCGTGCGCGGTCTCGGTCAGCGTCCGCTCGGGGTGGTAGAGGAAGTAGGCGTAGGCCCGTTCCCGGCCCCGGCCGACCCGGCCGCGCAGCTGGTGCAGCTGGGACAGGCCGTAGGTGTCGGCCCGGTCCACGATCAGCGTGTTGGCGTTGGGAATGTCCAGGCCGGACTCGACGATGGTGGTGGCGACCAGGACGTCGAACTTGCCGTCCCAGAAGTCGACCATGATCGACTCGAGCTGGTGCTCGTTCATCTGGCCGTGGGCCACCGCGACCCGGGCCTCCGGCACCAGCTCGGAGACGCGGGCCGCCACCTTGTTGATCGAGGCCACCCGGTTGTGCACGAAGAACACCTGGCCGTCGCGGAGCAGCTCACGCCGAACGGCGGCGGCGATCTGCCGCTCGTCGTAGGGGCCGACGAAGGTCAGCACCGGGTGGCGTTCCTCGGGCGGGGTGAGGATGGTGGACATCTGCCGGATCCCGGCCACGCCCATCTCCAGCGTGCGCGGGATCGGCGTGGCCGACATGGACAGCACGTCGACCTCGGTGCGGAGCCGCTTCAGGTACTCCTTGTGCTCGACCCCGAAGCGCTGCTCCTCATCGATGATGATCAGGCCCAGCCGCTTGAACCGGACCTCCGGCGACAGCAGCTTGTGGGTGCCGATGACCACGTCGATCTCGCCGTCGGCCAGCTCGCGCAGGGTCTGTTCGGTCTCGGCCGCGCTCTGGAAGCGGGACAGCGCCCGGACCCTGACCGGGAACGGCCCGTAGCGCTCGCTGAACGTGGAGAAGTGCTGCTGCACCAGCAGCGTGGTCGGCACCAGCACCGCGACCTGCAGGCCGTCCTGGACGGCCTTGAACGCGGCCCGGACCGCGATCTCGGTCTTGCCGTAGCCGACGTCACCGCAGATCAGCCGGTCCATCGGGATCGGCCGCTCCATGTCGCTCTTGACCTCGTCGATGGCGGCCAGCTGGTCACCGGTCTCGACGTAGGGGAAGGCGTCCTCCAGCTCGCGCTGCCAGGGCGTGTCCGCCCCGAAGGGGTGGCCGGGCGAGGCGACCCGCGCCGAGTAGAGCCGGATCAGCTCGGCCGCGATCTGCCGGACGGCCTTGCGGGCCCGCCCCTTGGCCTTGGCCCAGTCGGCTCCGCCCAGCCGGTGCAGGCTCGGCGCCTCGCCGCCGGAGTACTTGGTGACCTCGTCCAGCTGGTCGGTGGGCACGTACAGCCGGTCCGGCGGCTGGCCCCGCTTGCTCGGGGCGTACTCGATGACCAGGTACTCGCGGGTGGCTCCGGCCGCGGTCCGGCTGGTCATCTCCACGTACCGGCCGACCCCGTGCTGCTCGTGCACCACGTAGTCGCCCGGGGTGAGCTGCAGCGGGTCCACCCCGCCGCGGCGCCGGCTCGGCATCCGGCGCATGTCCTTGGTGCTGGTCCGGCTGCCCGGCTGCCCGGCCAGGTCGTTCTCGGTCAGCACGGCCGTCTTGACCGACGGCCAGGTGAACCCGTGCTCCAGCACCCCCGTGGCCACGTAGGGCACGGACGGCTCGGGCGGGTCGGTCAGCTCGGCCATCCGGGCGCCGAGTCCCTCGCCCCGGAGCACCTCGGTGAGCCGCTGGGCCGGCCCGTGCCCCTCGGTGACCAGCACGACCCGCCAGCCATCGGCCAGCCAGCCGCGCATGTCCGAGATCATGCTGTCGGTGGCGCCGCGGTAGCTGGGGGCCGGAGCGGCCTCGATGCCGAACGACGGGCGGTCGGTGCTGTCGTCGAGCTCGCCGTCCCCGGTGGCGCCGAACGGCTCGATCGTCCACCACGGCAGCGACCGGGCCCGGGCCGCCTCGCGCACCTTGGCGATGGGCTGGAACGCGGCCGCGCCCAGGTCGATCGGGGCCTGGCCGCCGGCCGCGGCGTTGACCCAGGACGCGTCCAGGAACTCGCGGCTGGTGCTGACCAGTTCCTCGGCCCGGGTGCGGATGCGCTCGGGGTCGCAGGCGATCAGCAGGCCGCCCGCGGGCACGTAGTCGGTGAGCAGGTCCATCCGCTCGGCCAGCACGGGCGCGAACGCCTCCATGCCCTCGACCGCGATGCCGTCGGCCAGCTTGCCCAGCACCTCGGACAGGCCGGGGAACTCGGCCGCCAGTTCCTTGGCCCGGTCCCGGACCGCCGGGGAGAGCAGCAGTTCCCGGCAGGGCGGGGCCCACAGCCCGCCCGGGGCCTCGCCCAGGCTGCGCTGGTCGGCCACCTTGAAGTAGCGGATCTCCTCGATGGTGTCGCCAAAGAACTCGATCCGCACCGGGTGCTCGTCGGTGGGCGAGAACACGTCGATGATGCCGCCGCGGACGGCCACGTCGCCGCGCCGGCCCACCAGGTCCTCGCGGGCGTAGCCGATCTCCACCAGCCGGGTCAGCAGGTCGTCGGGGTCGCAGGTGTCACCGGCCCGCAGCCGGACCGGCTCCAGGTCGCCCAGGCCGCCCACGATCGGCTGCAGCAGGCAGCGGACCGGCGCCACCACCACCGACAGTGGCCCGGAGACCTCGTCGTCCGGGTCCGGGTGGGCCAGCCGGCGCAGCACGGCCAGCCGCTGCCCCACGGTGTCCGAGCGCGGGGACAGTCGCTCGTGCGGCAGCGTCTCCCAGCCGGGGAAGCAGGCCAGGCGGTTGGCGGGCAGGAACGAGCCGAGCGCGGCGGTCAGGTCTTCGGCCTCGCGCGCGGTGGCCGTGACGGCCAGCACGAACTGCCCGAGCTCGGCGGCGATGGCCGCGGTGAGCACGGGCCGCAGCGACGACGGCGCGACCAGGTCCACACCCTGGAGCGTGGGTGGCGCGTCGCCGCCGGCGCGGGTCTCGGCCCGCCCGATGTCGAGGGCACGGCTCAGCCGCGGGTCGTCGGCGACGGTGCTCAGAATTCCGGCAAGGCTCATGGTGTCCCTGGTGAGGCGGACGGCTGGTGGTGACCCGGAGCCGGTGACGGCACGGTGCGTGTCCGGAGACGGCGGCGGGGAGACCCGGGCGGTGTCCCGGGCATGCGTGAGACTCCCGCGCTCGGGAGAGGCAGGGGGTCATGCTGTATCACGACTCTTCCATTTTACGTCCCGGCCGGGTCATCTCGTCCGCCGCCTGGCCAGGTTGGGCTGGTGGCCGTGCGCGCCTCACCTACGAAAAGTAATTGCGGGACTACGCTTTTGCCTCATGTCATCAGCTGCGGGGAGCCCACCCGGGAGTGGGATCACGGAGAGCCCGGCCGACCGGGCGCCTGAGCACGCCGCGGCCGTGGCCGGCCCCGCCTCGCAGGCCAGCGCCGAGAACGGGCACGCCCAGGAGGCCGTGCAGCGGGCCCGGCACGCGGCCAGCACGGCCCGGCAGGCCGCGGCCAGCCGGGCCCAGCGCGCCCAGAGCGAGCGGGACCTGTTCGCCCAGCCGGTCCAGGACTACCTGTACCGGGCGCTGGGCCGGCCGCTGAACGTGCTGCGGGCCGGGACCCGGACCCCCATCGGCGAGCTCGGCCTGGCCCGGCTGCGCGACAGCGGCTACCAGATCGTCCTGACCACGGTGGACCAGGACACCCCGCTGACCCGGGCCGTCATCGCCGATCCGGCCGCCCGCCCGGTACCCGGTCCGGTGCTGCTGGGCGACCTGCGGTCGGTCTCGCTGCCACCCCGGTCGTTCGACGTCGTGTACTGCGCCTTCCTGCTCGAGCACATCCAGAACGCCGCGCTGGTGCTGGACCGGTTCGTGGCCGCGCTGCGGCCGGGGGGATTGCTCCTGCTCCGGGTCCGGGACCGCGACTGCGCGGCGACGGTGCTGGACCGGAAGACACCCGAGCCGCTGCGCCGGGCCCTCTGGCCCCGGCTGCACCCGGGCGAGCCCGGGCCGTTCCCGGCCGTCTACGAGCCGCTGGCCTCAGCCCGCGGCCTGCAGGCCTACGCGTCAGCCCACGGCCTGGTCATCACCAGGCGGGAGGCCGAGCGCTCGGTACCGGTCACGCCCACCCGGCTGGCCGCGGCCGTCCAGGCGGCCCGCAAGCTGGTGGCCGGGGTGACCCGGGGCCGGTGCACCGACGCGCACGACGAGTTGCTGTACGTGATCCGTAAGCCGGAGGACCGGTTCGCCCGCCTGGTCTGAGACCCTGCTACGGCTGCGGACATGACTCGGCCCTCCGTAAGGTGGTACGGCAACAGGCGTGTGGGGGGTGGCCCACCGCGAGTGGACCTGGCGGGAGTGACGGACGTGGGCGCGGAAGTGGTGGCGGGACTTCCCGGTGAACTGGCGGACTGGCCCGCCTGGACCCCGGGCGAGGCGCAGCTGGCCGACCTCGAGCTGCTGACCATCGGGGCCTTCGAGCCGCTGCGCGGCTTCATGACCTCGGCCGACCTGGCCGCGGTGGCCGAGCGGGGCACGCTGGCCGACGGGACGCCGTGGCCGATCCCGGTCACGCTGGAGGTTCCCGAGGACGTGGTGCCCCCCGGCTCCGGCCACCTGGTCCTGCAGGACCAGGAGGGCACGCCGCTGGCGGTCCTGGAGATCACCGAGCAGCTGCCGATCCGCGGGTTCAGGTACGGCGAGCAGGCGCGGTCGGGCTGGCGGCTGGCCGGCCCGGTGACCGCGCTACGCGAGCCCGAGCACGGGCCGTTCCGGCGGCTGCGGCGCCGTCCGGCCGAGGTCCGGGCCGAACTGGCCGAGCTGGGCCCGGTGTCAGCCGCAGTATCAGCCGACGGCCAGCCGATCCTGGCCGCGGCCACCCGGGGTGCCCTGCACCGCAGGCAGATCGGGCAGCTCCGGCACCTGGCCGACCAGATGCGGGCCCGGCTGCTGTTGCTGCCGCTGGTGGCGGGCCCGGCCGACGTGGTGGTCCGGCCGGACGCGCTGGTCCGGTCGGTCCTGGCCGCCACCCAGCACCTGCCGGCCGGCACGATGGTGGTGCCGGTGCCGCTGGCCCCGCGGGAGGGCGGTCTCAGCGTCGAGCTGCGGGCCCGGGCCCTGGTGGCTGCCGCCTACGGCGCGACCCACCTGCTGATCGACCCGGCCGACGCGCCCGACGTCATGTTCAGCGGGCACACCGGCAACAGCCGGAACGGGCCACTCCAGCTGCCCGGCCTGCCCATCCCGGTCATCTCGGCCGGCGACTGGGCCTACGACCCGCGCTCGGAGGTGTGGCGGCCGCTGGCGCTGATCGAGCCGGGCGCCGAGCGCAGCGAGCTGACCCACGACGAGCTGACCGACCTGCTCGACCGGGGCGAGCCCCTGCCCGCCTGGTACACCCCGGAAGGCGTGGCCCGCGAGCTCCAGCTGGCCCGGCCGCCGCGCGAGCGGCGGGGGCTGGTCATCTTCTTCACCGGGCTGTCCGGGTCGGGCAAGTCGACCGTGGCCCGGGACCTGCGGGACGCGCTGACCGAACGCGGCGACCGCACGGTGTCCCTGCTCGACGGGGACCGGGTGCGGCGGCTGCTGTCGGCCGGGCTGACGTTCTCCCGGGCCGACCGGGACCTGAACATCGTCCGCATCGGCTACGTGGCGGCCGAGGTGGCCCGGCACGGCGGGATCGCGATCTGCGCCCCCATCGCGCCCTACGCCTCAGCCCGGGAACAGGTCCGCGAGATGGCCGACGCGGCCGGGGACTTCCTGCTCATCCACGTTTCCACCCCGCTGGAGGTCTGCGAGGCACGCGACCGCAAGGGCCTGTACGCCAAGGCCCGGGCCGGGATCATCAGCAACTTCACCGGGATCTCCGACCCGTACGAGGAGCCACGGGACGCGGACCTGGTGCTGGACACGTCGGCCATGGGCCGGGGCGACGCCACCGAAGCCGTGATGGACCTGCTGGTCAAGGGCGGCTGGCTGGCCAGCCCCTCGCGCTAGCGCTAACGCTGGTCCGGGGCCGGGGCGGCCTGCTCGTCGGCGGTGCCCTCGACTGGGTCCTCGACTGGGTCCTCGGCTGGGTCCTCGGCGCGGGTGCCCTCGTCGAGCCGGGCGCGGAAGCTCCCGGCCCGGCGGGTCCGGCCGCGCAGGCGGCGGCCGACGGAGCCGGCCATGACGTCCCGCTGCCGGGACAGTAGTACGTAGCTGAGCAGCCCGCTGATCAGCAGGGCCAGCGCGATCAGCAGCAGGCCGCGGGCGCCGGCCAGGTCGAGCAGCAGCAGCACGACCACGAACAGCAGCAGCCGGGACAGGGTGTAGGTCAGGGCGGTACGCATGACATCTGCCAGGTTAGTGCCTGGCCGGCTCCGGTGTGCCGGGACCCTGCCCATCGGCGATGACCCGGGCCAGCATGGCCGGGTCCACGTTCCCGCCCGACAGCACGGCCACCGGCCGTCGCGCGGCCGGCAGCTCGGCCCGGGCGAACAGCCAGGCGGCCACGGCCGCGGCACCACCGGGCTCGGCCACCAGGCGCGCCTCCAGCGCCAGCCGCCGCATGGTGGCCAGGATCTGCTGGTCGGTCACGGTGACCACACCGGCCACGTACGCGCGCATCAGCGTGAACGGCAGCTCACCGACCTGCTCGACCCGGAGCGCGTCGGCCACGGTCTGCTGCACCGAACTGGCCGGCCAGGCAACCCGCTCCCCCTTGGCCAGCGAGTCCCTGGCGTCGGCGGCCAGTTCGGGCTCCACGCCGATCACGGTGACGCCGGGGTTGACCGACCGGGCCGCGGTGGCGATGCCGGAGATCAGCCCGCCCCCGCTGACCGGGACCAGGATCAGGTCGGTGTCCGGCTGGCTGGCCATGATCTCCAGGCCGATGGTGCCCTGGCCCGCGATCACAAGCGGGTCGTCGAACGGCGGGACCAGCGTGTAGCCGCGCTGCTCGATCAGGTCCTCGGCCGCCCGGCGGCGGGCGGCCATGGTCGGGGCCACCGTGACCAGTTCCGCGCCGCAGGCCCGGATCGCGTCGGTCTTGACCCGGGGCGCGGTCTCGGGCACCACGACCACCGCGGGCAGGCCGAGCAGCCGGGCGGCGTAGGCCACCGCGAGCCCGTGGTTGCCGCTCGAGTGGGCCACCACCCCGCGGGACCGGTCGCCGGCCGAGCGCGCGCTGATCGCGTTGTAGGCCCCGCGCAGCTTGAAGGAACCCACCGGCTGCAGGCATTCGGGCTTGATCAACAACGTTTCGGGCCCGGATCGGGACAACCCGGGAAAGGGCACAAGCGTCGTATCAACGGCGACACCGTGCAGGCGCGCCGCGGCTTCCCTGATATCAGCATCGGATACGACTTGGCGCATGTCGCCACAGTAAGGCCTCGGACACGCAGAATAATCAGCTCGCTCTAATTTTCCGAAATCTAGGCAGAAAGCACTCGTTAGTCGCCAAACTTAGGTCAGGCTCAGATCCATGGGCCTGCGGGACATCACTGGGAGGGGACTAAGTTGGACGGCAATGGCAATGAGCGGCTACTAACGCCTGGAGAGGTGGCGGCTCTCTTCCGAGTCGACCCCAAGACCGTGACGCGATGGGCGGCCTCCGGCCGCATCACGAGTATCCGTACGCCCGGGGGGCACCGGCGTTTCCGTGAGTCTGAGGTTCGTGCCCTGCTTCGTGGTGAAGGCGAGCCGTCGGCCGACGGCCAATCAGTAGGTCTGTGACGCCCGTGCGGCCGGCTTCGTGACTGTCCCGCATCAGGTGGCCGGCCGCAGGGCTCTGTCGTTCGGTGTGCTCACCGGATCCCATGAGCGGGGATGAGCTGAGGCACCTCAGACCAAGCCCTGCGTAGGGCGCATGGAGCCCTACGTGGGGTCCGTGTCTGTTTCCGGGTCGGACCAGCGGTAGTCGGAGTTCTGCCCGGCGAACTCGGCGAACTGGCGCTGCAGGGCCTCGTCGCCGTCGCGCCACTGGGCCCGGCGCCGCGCCATCTCGTCCTCGGTCATGGCCTCCTCGGCCAGCCGGGCGTAGTCCGCGTCCTGCGGCCCGATTTCCACGTAGGCATTACCGATGACCCGCCCGTCGTTGCCGATGGCGCTCTCCGGAACCCGCAGGTTCCCGTTCGGTAGCCGTATGACGAACATCTCCCGCTCACCTACATGCCGTAACGACGGTTGAAGTAGAGCATCACGTTCAGCGCGGTCCGGGTGTCGCCGCCGAGCATGTCCACCAGCGCCGGCCGCTGCCGCGACGCGATGGCCGCGAACGCGTCCGCGAAGAACTCCTTGCGCCCCAGGCCACCGCGCTGCTTGTGGAAGTCGCTGGCCAGGTGCGGCTGGCACTGATCGTAAAGCATCCGGAACTCGGCCGAGTCGGACTGCCACTGACCGGGCGGCGCGTCGATGTCGTCGAGCGCGTGCCCGACCTCGTGGCACATCACGTCCGGCGTCGGCGACGGCCGGGTGCCGACCACGATCTTCCGCTCACCGTAGGCGCCCGCGCACGCGTCCCAGGTGGCCCGCCCGGACGGCAACGGCACCCCGGACAGGGCGGTCATGTCGTCCAGCTGGGGCACGCCGCCCGGCCCGACGAAGATCCCGTCCAGGCCCGAGATCAGCTTGTCCTTGATCAGCTGGGGCAGCTCGGCCAGCCGGTCGACGGCCAGCACGGCCTCGTCCGGCACGTAGGTTGCGGTGTCCCACTGCCGCCACAGCACCGCCTCCAGCGTGCCGGTGTTCCGGCGGCCGTCGCGCAGATCGGCCTGGTTGGCCCGGGACGGCGCGTGCGCGTGGGCGTACGGGATCCGGGCCCGCGTCGAGACCGGCGGCCGCTGAGCGGGGAGGTAACCGGCTTCCAGCGACCGCTGGTCCGGGCCGGGGCGGGCCCGTCCGCGCGGGGCGGCCCGGCTGGCCGCGGCCGGCGCCGGTGGCGCGACCGGGGCGGTGCCGTACGGCTTGGGTTCGCGGCGGACCCGGGCCCGGGCGCCACCGACGGATACCGCCCCGGCCTGGCCTGCCCCGGCCTGGCCCGTGGCGGCTGGGCCCGCACCGGCCGGCGGCCGGGCCGGAGGACGGCCGGCGGGCGGCGGGACCGCGGGCCGGGTGGCGGGCGGGCCGCTCTGGGCGACGGGCGGGCCGGTGCGCGTGGCGGGCGGGCCGGTGTAGCCATCGGGCGGGCCGGCGTGGTCGGACCAGGGCGGCCCGGGCTCGCGTGGGGGCGGCCCAGGCTCGCGCAGGTCAGGCGGGAAGCTGTGGGGAGGGTGGACGTCCGCGCCACCCCGGCGGTGCCGGCCCGTCGTCTCCGGGCCCGTGGCCGTGACCTGACCGCGGGCCTCCCCCTGACGACCGGGCGGCCGGACCTCCCAGGGCCGGTCGTGACGCGCTGCCTCCCCGGCCCGGTCGCGGCGGGGCCGGAAACGGCCCGCACGCGGATGGGCGAGCCGGCGGACGCGCTCGAAGAGCCGTAGCCGCATGTCTCGCCCTCCCTGTTTGCACCCGGGCGCCAGCGTACGACGAAACCCTGCCCAAGTCACTTCCTCGTGACCTACGGTGACGCATGGGGTATAGATGCGCACAGATCACTTGATGAATCCAGATACGGCCATTCCCAGCCCGCGGCTAGGCTTCGAACATGTTGCTGCTCGGAGCCCTCTTTGCCCTCGGTATTTTGGGGTTCTGGGTCTATTGCCTCGTGGATGTGGCGCTCACGCCCAGCAGCGAATTCCGGCGGCTGCCCAAATCGGCCTGGATCGCCTTTGTGGTCGTGACTTTCGTCATCGGCGCGGTGATCTGGCTCGCGGTCCGGCGGGCGGCCCAGCCGATGACGGCACCCCGGCCGCCTGAGCCGGGCGCCACCGACCACCCGGACGGGGACGGGGGCCACCGGGGAAATGAGCGGCCGCGCCCGGCCGGCGAACCGGGCGCGCGGAACGCCACCCCACCGGAGCCGGGCCTGGCCGGGCCAGCCCGGGGTCCCGACGACGACCCCGACTTCCTGCGCTCGCTGGAGCGGGCCATCCACCGCGCTGACGCCGGCGACGACCCGGCCGTGGCCTGAGCAGCCCGGGAGGCGGCTCAGCCCAGGCCGGCGTAGGAGTGCAGGCCGGTGACGTCGGTCTGCACCACGAGCACGTTGAACAGCAGGCAGGCGAACCCGATGATCTGGATCCAGGCGGCCCGCTTGCCGCGCCATCCGGCGGTGGCCCGGGCGTGCAGGAAGCAGGCGTACACCACCCAGGTGATGAAGGCCCAGGTCTCGACCGGGTCCCAGCCCCAGTACCGGCCCCACGCCTGGTCGGCCCAGATCGCGCCGCAGATGATGCCGAACGTCCAGATCGGGAAGCCGAACACCACCGTGCGGTAGCACAGCCGGTCCAGGGCCTCCGGCCCGGGCAGGCGGCGGAAGATGCCGTGGTCCGCGGCTTGCCGGCCCGCGGCCACCAGCCGGGTGTACCGCTCGGCGAACAGGTAGACCACGCCCAGGACGGCGGCCACGAAGAAGATCCCGGTCGACAAGGTCATGGCGGCCACGTGAATGGCCAGCCAGTACGACTTCAGCGCCGGCACCAGCGGGCCGGCCGGGGTGTAGATGACGGTCTGGGCCAGGCCGAGGGCCACCACCACCGCGGCCATCACGAACAACCCCAGGTGCCAGGCCCGGTACCTGAGCATCACCGCGATGAAGAACAGCACCGTGACGCAGGTCAGCGCGGTGACGAACTCGTACATGTCACCCCACGGCACCCGGTCCACCGCGATGCCGCGGGTGATCACGCCGGTCAGGTGCAGGGCCGCGCCCAGGAAGGTGAGACCGATGGCCGCGCGGATCAGCGGTCCCCGCGCCTGCCGCCCCTGCTCCAGGCCGCCCGGGCTGATCTCGCCGGGCCCGCTGCCGGCCGGCGTCTCGTTGGTCACGGGCCCAGCCGGGCTGTCGCCGGCCTCATCCGTCCCAGCCGGCTCATCGGTGCCGCGGGCCCCGACGCCGGCCAGTTCGGACACGGGCTGGGCCACCGGCTTGGCCGCGGCCCTGACCCGGCGCCCGTAGGCGAAGTCGCCCGCGTAGGCGAGCAGCGCGAGCGAGTAGATGACCACCGCCACCATCAGCAGGTGGTCGCTCACCGCGGACAACCCGGTGTTCACGGACATCGTTACTCCGTCTCTTTCCTGCTCGCCGTGAGTTGCTCACGGAGGTCGCGGGACAGCTCGGCGAATTCGCCCTCGAAGCCGCCGCCCACGTCGGAACGGGCCAGCCCGGCCACTTCCACGGTGGTGCGGCCCGGTTCATCACCGTACGCCCGCACGAAGATCCGGCGCCGCCGGACCAGGAACGACAGCACCAGCCCGGCCAGCGCGACCACGCCGGAGATCAGCGCGGGCAGCTGACCCGGGTCGTGGGTCACCTGGATGCTGATCCACTGCTTGTAGCCGACGAACGTGAGCTTGCCCTCTCCGCTGGGCAGCTTCATGCTCTGGCCGGGGGTCAGTACCTGCTCGGGCGTGTTCACCCGCTTCATGCCGGTGGTGTTGAGCTGGTACACGGACTGGGAAACGCCCGAGTTCAGCCCGAGGTTCCCGCGGTAGGCGATCATGCTGACGGCCGGTTCGAGCGCGGCCGGGAAGGCCGATTCGAGCTGGCCGTTCAGGTCCACCGCGGTCGGCAGGAACACCCCGGCGAACCCCAGCTGCTCGGGCTGGGCGTCCGGCGCCTTGACCACGCCTTCGGACATGTAGGTGGCCTGATCCGCGGGCAGGAACGGGGTGGCCTGGTCGTAGACCACCTTGCCCTGGCCGTCGGTGACCTTGAACTCCGGCGCGTACCCGTGGCCGATCAGGTAGACCTTGGTCGCGTCCACGTTCAGGGGATGGTTGACCTGCAGTTTGTACGTGCGCGGGCCGCCGCCGGGCTGGGCCGTGTAGCTGATGTGGGCCTCGAACTTGGACGGCTGGCCGCGGTCCTGCCCGGACTCGACGTAGGTGGCCAGGAACTTGTTCAGGGTCAGGCTGAACGGGGCCAGGTCACCGGCGGTGACGAAGTGCCCGGGGTGGAAGGCGTCCAGGTCGGTCACGGTGTCGGCGAAGCTGCTGCCTTCGACCATCAGCCGGTCGGCCTTGTACCCGAACAGGCCGCCGAGGCTGATCGAGACCAGCACACCCATCAGCGCCACGTGGAACAGCAGGTTGCCGACCTCGCGGCGGTACCCCTTCTCGGCCGACAGCCAGCCGTCGCCCCGGTTCACCCGGAAATGCCGGCCGGCCAGGAACGCGGCCGCCGCCGCCGACGCCTCGCCGGCGCTCAGCGCGGTTGGGTAGCTCTCCGAGTTCGGCAGCCGGGTCAGGTTGCGCGGCGCCCGCGGGGGCAGGGCCCGGGCCGAGCGGGCCAGCCGGTAGGCCCGGGGCAGCACGCAGCCGGCCAGCGAGACGAACAGCAGCAGGTAGATCGCGGCAAACCAGGGCGCCGCGAACACGTTGAACAGGCCGAAGTCATTGAGAATCGGGGCCAGCGACGGGTGCGCGTCGTAGTACTGCTGCACCGCGGCCGGGTCGATGCCCTGCTGGGGCAGCAGCGACCCAGGCACGCTGCCCAGGGCCAGCAGGAACAGCAGCACCAGCGCCACCCGCATCGAGGTGAGCTGCCGCCAGCCCCAGCGGGCCCAGGCCACCGCGCCGAAGCGGCCGGCGGCCGGCCGGGCCACCGGCGCGTCGGCCGCGTCCCGCTCGCCGAGGGCCGGGTCCAGCGGCGGGCCGGCCTCGGCCGGGTCGGTCTGCGGCGGGTGGACGTCGGTCATCGGGTCAGGTCCCCGCGGTCAGTTTGGTCAGGATGTTGTTGAGGCTGCCGTAGCTGGTGCTGCCGATGACCCGCCCGGCGATGCGGCCGTGCTGGTCGATCACCAGCGTGCTCGGGATCGCGGCGGGCGACACGGTGCCCCGGAAGTCCAGCGCGATCTGGTCGCTGGAATCGTTGAAGTTCGGGTACTTGATCCTGAAATTCTGCACGAAGGCCTGGGCGGCCGATGCCTGGTCACGGATATCGACACCGACGAACCGGACGCCCTTGGACCGGTACTGCTGGGACAGCACCCCCAGCGTCGGGGCCTCCTTGCGGCACGGCGCGCACCAGGAGCCCCAGAAGTTGAGCACGACCACGTCGCCGCGGTACGAGCTGAGGCTGAGCTCGCCGCCGGACAGCGTGGTGCCGGACACCGCGGGCGCCGCCGTCCGGTGGCCCGGCTGGTAGTACGTGGCCGTGCCGTCGCCGGCCACGAAGTTGCTGCCGTTGCTGGCCGGGGTGTTGTCCGCGATCTGCCCTCCGCAGGCGGCCAGGCCGAGCACGGCGGCCAGCGCGATCGTGGTGAGACCAACGACGCGGCGCAGGGGGGACAGCGAGGGGAACAGCGGTGAATTCTCCCGGTTCCGTAATCTCCTACAGTTCGTAGTACCGCTACCTATTGTGCAGTACCACCGGGACTGGTCAGACGGCGGGCCGGCTCGGCGTATTTCACGTCGGTGATGGTGTCACCGGTGAACGTGAAGCTGGTCACGCTGGCCAGCGCGCATTCGCGGTTGCGGGGGTGATGCCACAGGCGCTTGCCTTCCACGCTCCGCCGGGTCACCCAGATCGGCAGCTGGTGGCTGACGCAGACGGCCTCGTGCCCGCGGGCGGCGTCCCGCGCGTCCCGCATGGCCGTCAGCATCCGCTGCACGACCAGCCGGTACTGCTCCCCCCAGGACGGCGTGAACGGGTTGCGCAGGTACCACCAGTGCTCGAGCCGCTTGAGCGAGCCATCACCGACACCGAAAACCAGACCTTCGAAATGATTCCAGGGCTCGATCAAGCGATCGTCCACGATCGGATCCAGGCGGAACCGCT
>DASXMW010000130.1:0-11975 GCA_036495425.1 Streptosporangiaceae bacterium
AAGCGGCGACGCCGGTGCTGAGCCGGCCACCCATGCTGTGCCAGCCCGGAGTGCTGGCGATGAAGCGGTGGTAGTAGCCGGCGTTGTCGGTGCCGCGGGCGAAGCCGATCAGGGCGTTGGGCTGGCCCTGCGCGGCCGGGACGTAGGCCAGCGCCGGGGTCGAGCTGGTGCGGCCGCCCGCCGCCGTGAAGGGGGTGAAACCGGGGCCTTCGACGTACAGCTCGTGGTTGGTCCCGGTCACCAGCGTGTAGGGACCGTCCAGGGTCACATAGGCGGCCGCGGGACTCGTGCCGGCCAGCAGGCGGCCGCCGAGCGAGCTCCAGCCACCCCAGCCGGTTGAGCCGTGCGTGCGGTACCACAGCGCGCCGTTGGTGCCCCGGGCGTAGACCCGGTAGTCATTGGTGGTCGGGCCGCTGAACGACGCGGCCGGGCTGGAGGTGAGGTTGCCGCCGAGCGACTGCCAGCCGCCACAGCCGCCGGACATGGTGCAGGTGCTGAGCCACAGCCGGTGGTCGGTGCCCTGGCCGAAGACCAGGATGTCGCTGCCGTTGGCCATCAGCCCCGGGCCGCCGACCAGGTGGCCGCCGGCCGACGTCACCGCGCCGGTGGACAGATCGTGCAGCGAGACCGGGCCGTTGCCGGTCGTGTAGCCGACGATGCGGTCGCCAGCCGCAATGGTGGCCGCCGGCGTGACGCCCGCGGCCGGTGCCGGGGCGGTCGCCGCCGACGCTGAGCTGGCCAGCCCGGCCGTGGCCCCCGCGGCCAGGATGGCGGCCAGGCTGCCGCCGGCCATGGTGGCGGCCAGCGCCCGAGTGTACTTCGACGCGAACATCGCGTCCTCCTTGGTTTGTTGTGGGACGGGCCCCCGCCGTCCTGACGCTTCAGAGTGCAATACCGCCCAAATGCCGGCAAGGGGATTACTCCCCTGGCCCCTCCGGGCGGCGGGCAACCAGGAACGGCCAAGTGCCGAAAATGGTAAAAATCTGACGCCAACCAAATAGGGGGTTCGGGAGTCTACGTAATGTGGTTGAAAACGGGGAAACAGTTCAAGACCGGACAGAAGATCCACTGATCGTGATGTACGGCCCGCGCTCCTGGCGGGTCCGGCCGGGGGATACGTTCACCTTCGGCCGCTCCAAGAAGTGCACGGTCGTGCTGGACGCGGCCGACCGGGGCCTGTCCCGGACCGCGGGCAGCCTGCGCTACCACGACGGCACCTGGTGGGTGCACAACGACAGCCACGCCTGCCTGCTGTTCGTGACCGGCGACCGAGGCTTCCGGGCCGACCTGCCCCCGGGCCTGGCCCTGCCGCTGCAGCAGTGGCACGCCAAGCTCCGGCTGGCCGGCGGGATGGGCAACTACACCCTGCTGGTCCGGCTGCCGGATGAAGCCGGCGAGCCGGAGCCGCACCCGCTGGCGGCGGTGCCCACCGACTCGCGCGCCATGACCAGCGTGCGGAGCCGGCCGCGGCTGACCGACTCGGACCGGCTGATCCTGGCCGCCCGGTTCGAGAAGTACCTGATCTGGCGCTATCCCGGCGTGGCCACCCCGTGCACGGCGCGGGAGGCGGCCGAGCGCATCGGCTGGGGCCAGCACGCGGTGGTCAAGCGGTGCGAGAACATCCGCGAGCGCTACGCCCGCCTGGGCGTGCCCGGGCTGCGCGGCCCGCGAGCCCTGGAGGAACTGGCCACCCTGCTGATCTCCACCGGCGAGCTGACCGCCGACGACCTGCGGCGGCTGCCGGCCAGGGTTCCCGCGCCCCGCCGCGAGCCCACAGCCAAGCTGGCCCTGACCGCCAAGCTGCCCAGCACCTGACCACCAGACCTTCGATAAAAATAAAGAGCCCGGGGAGCTGAGCTCCCCGGGCTCCGCCGTGTCACGCCCTGATCAGACCAGCACCGCTCAGACCAGCACCGCTCAGATCAGCACGCTCAGGCCGGATCAGGGGGTTTCCTTGATCCAGCCGGACTGGCTGGGCGGGTAGGTGGTCCAGCCCTGGGTGCTGGCGTACACATTGCTGTCGGTGCCCAGGCCGAGGGTGCTCGTGGTGCTGGTGCCGGCCAGGCCGGCCACGGTCAGCCCGGAGCTGAACTTGCCGCCCATCGAGTGCCAGCCGGGCGAGGTGTTCAGGAACCGGTGGTAGTAGCCGACGTTGTTGGTGCCACGCGCCACGCCGACCAGCGCGGCCGGCGCCGCGATCACGGCCAGCCCGGGGCTGGCGGTCGTCGTTCCGCCGACTCCGACGAACCCGGTCACACCGACCTCGGACAGGTAGAGATGCTTGTTCGTGCCGACTACCAGGACGAACGTGCCGTTCAGGTCAGCTGCCGCCGGGCCGGTCCCGGCCAGCAGCTGGCCGCCGAGCGAGTGCCAGGCACCCCAGCCCGCGGTGGTGTGCGTACGGCCCCAGACGGCGCCGTTACCGCCGCGCGCGTACACGGAGTAGTCCGCGACGTTCGGGCCCTGGAACACCGCGCCTGCCTTGGAGGTGACCGAGCCGCCGAGCGAGACCCATCCTGTGCAGCTGCCGGCCAGCGTGCACTGCTTGAAGTACAGCTGGTGGTTGGTGCCGGGGCCGAAGATCAGTACGTTGCTGCCGCTGGGAGCCAGCGCGGGGCCGGCGATCAGGTTGCCGCCCACGTTGAATGCCCTGCGGTTGGCCAGGTCCTTCACCACGACCGTGTGGTCGGTGCCGGTGTAGGCCGTAACCAGGCTGTTGCCGACGTACGTGCCGCCTGGCGCGGTGCCGCCGGCCGGTGCGGCCGCGACGGCGGCCCCGGCCGAGGTGGCCCCGGTGACCAGCACGGTGGCCAGGCCCGCGCCCGCCGCGGTGGCGAGCAGAGCCCGGGTGCGCCAGCGGCCTTTTGGCCGGCGGCTGATGCTTGCTGACGCGGTCATCGCGTCCCCTTTCCCCATCCACGGGGACGCCCCCACGGCCCCCCGTCCTAGGCCAGGTTCCGTCAGTAGTCACCGCAAGGCAAGGGGAGATCTCCCCATTTTTGGCCCTATCTGCTGGTCATGCCCGGTCCGGCAGGTACCAGCGGAAGGGCCGGACCAGGTGGTCGGTGGCGGGCTGGGGGCCCCAGCTCCCCTGGGGATAGGGCTGGACCGGCGGCGGGTTGCGCAGCAGCGGCTCGGACACCTCCCACAGGCGCTCGATCTGCTCGGTGCTGGTGAACAGGGACTGGTCGCCCAGCATGGCCAGCAGGATCAGCCGCTCGTAGCCGTCCAGAGCGTGGGCGCCCGCGAACGATTCCTCGTACCGGAACACCATCGACGCGGCGCCCAGCTCGATCTCGGGGCCGGGCACCTTGGCCAGGAAGCGCGCGGTGATCGAACCGGGATCGGCGAAGTCGATGACCAGCTCGTCGTAGGCGCCGCGGGGCGCGTCGGCCGGGTCGATGCGGAACATCTTCAGCGGTGGCTGGTGAAAGCCGAGCGTGATCACCTGCCGGCTGGCCCCCATCCGCTTGCCGGACCGCAGGAAGAACGGGACACCGGCCCACCGCCAGTTGTCGATCTCCACGCGGACCGCGGCCAGCGTCTCGGTCGGCGAACCGGGCGGCACACCGGGCTCGTCGCGGTAGCCCTCGTACTGGCCCCGGACCACGTGGCGCGGATCCAGCGGCCTCAGCGCGTCGAACACCTTGGCCTTCTCCGCCCGCAGCGACCGGGCGTCGATCGCGGACGGCGGCTCCATGGCCACGAAGCCCAGCACCTGGAACAGGTGCGTGACGATCATGTCCCGGTAGGCGCCGGTGGAATCGTAGAACGCCGCCCGGCCCTCGATGGACAGGGTCTCCGGCACGTCCACCTGGACGTACCGGATGTGCTGCCGGTTCCAGATCGGTTCGAACATCCCGTTGGCGAAGCGGAAGGCCAGGATGTTGTCGACCGATTCCTTGCCCAGGAAGTGGTCGATCCGGAATACCTGTGACTCGCCGAAGGTCGCGTGCAGCCTTGTGTCCAGCTCGCGCGCGGAGGCCAGGTCGTAGCCGAACGGCTTTTCCACGATGATCCGGGAGCCGCCGGCCAGGCCCATCGCGGCGATCTCACCCACCACCGAAACGAACGCCGCAGGCGGAACGGCCAGGTGGAACAGCCGGCCCGGATGGCCGCCGATGGCCTGCTCGGCCGCGGTGATGGCCTGGGCCAGCGGCTCGGTGTGGTCCGGGTCCGCGGCGCCGAACGACAGGCTGGCCATGAATGCCTCCCAGGCCTCGCCTTCCGGCTTGGTCCCGCCGAACTGCTCGACGGCCTGGCGGGCCCGCTCGCGGAACTCCTCGTCGGTGAGGGCCACGCTGGCCGGGGCCGAGCCGACGATCCGGTAGCGCTCCGGCATCAGCCCGGCCGCGGCCAGGTGGAACAGGCCGGGCAGCAGTTCCCGGCGGGCCAGATCGCCGGTGGCCCCGAACAGCACGATGACGTGGTCGTCCGGGCGCGGCCCGGACCGCATGGAGGGCGTGGCCACCGGGATCAGTCCGCCTTTTTCTCCTGGTGACCGCCGAATCCGGAACGCATGGCCGACAGCACCTGGCCGGTGAACTTGCCGTCACCGCGGGACTCGAACCGCTCATAGAGGGCGGACGAGATGACCGGGGCGGGCACGCCGGTGTCGATGGCGGCTTCCACCGTCCAGCGGCCCTCGCCGGAGTCGGACACCCGGCCGCTGTAGTCGGACAGGTCGGGCGACTTGGCGAAGGCGTCGGCGGTCAGGTCGATCAGCCAGGAGCTGATCACCGAGCCGCGCCGCCACACCTCGGCCACGTCGCCGACGTTGATGTCGTACTTGTAGGCCCACGGGTCCCGCAGCGGGGTGGTCTCGGCGTCGACCTCGTCCATGTGGTTGCCCGCGTCGGCGTGCTCGATGATCGACAGCCCCTCGGCGATCGCGGCCATCATGCCGTACTCGATGCCGTTGTGGACCATCTTGACGAAGTGCCCGGCCCCGGACGGCCCGCAGTGCAGGTAGCCCTGGTCAGCGGTGCTTTCACTCTCGTTCAGGCTCGGGGTGGGCGGGACCATGCCCTGGCCGGGGGCGATCGTCTTCCAGATCGGGTCCAGCCGCTCGACCGGCTCGTTGTCGCCGCCGATCATCAGGCAGTAGCCGCGGTCCAGGCCCCAGATGCCGCCGCTGGTGCCGCAGTCCACGTAGTGGATGCCCTCCGGCTTGAGCCCCTGGGACCGGAGGATGTCGTCGCGGTAGTAGGAGTTGCCGCCGTCGATGATGATGTCGTCGGCCGCGACCAGCGTCTTGAGCTTGTCCAGGGTCTGCTCGACGATCCCGGCCGGGATCATCATCCAGATGTTCCGCGGGGTCTCCAGCATGTTCACGAACGTGGCCAGGTCGGTGGAGCCCTTGGCTCCCTCGCCTTCCAGTTCCTTCACCGCGTCGGCGCTGATGTCGTAGACCACACAGTGGTGGCCGTCGCGCATCAGCCGCCGGACGAGGTTGGAGCCCATCCGGCCCAGCCCGATCATGCCTAGCTGCATCGGCTTGTCAGTTGCCATCGAAGTCAGCTCCCGTTTCTTCAGCGGTCCTTGAGCGCTCGGTACCGCCGGATCAGCGTGTTGGTGGACGAGTCGTGCCCCAGGTCCGGCTCCTGCTCGCTCTCGAGTTCGGGGATGATCTGCTGGGCCAGCACCTTGCCCAGCTCGACGCCCCACTGGTCGAACGAGTCGATGTCCCAGATCGTCCCCTGCGTGAACACGCTGTGCTCGTACAGGGCGACCAGCGCGCCCAGCACCCGCGGGGTGAGGATCTCGGTCAGGATGGTGTTGGTGGGCCGGTTGCCCTCCATCACCCGGTGCGGCGCCACGTTGTCCGCGGTGCCCTCGGCCCGGACCTCCTCCTCGGTCTTGCCGAAGGCCAGCGCCTGAGCCTGGGCGAAGACGTTGGAGGACAGCTTGTCGTGGTGGTCGCTGAGCGGGTTCAGCGTCTTGCCGAAGCCGATCAGGTCGACCGGGATGAGCACCGTGCCCTGGTGGATGAGCTGGTAGAAGCTGTGCTGCCCGTTGGTCCCGGGCTCACCCCAGTACACCGCGCCGGTGTCGTAGTTCACGTGCTGGCCAGTCAGCGTGACGTGCTTGCCGTTCGACTCCATGGTCAGCTGCTGCAGGTAGGCCGGGAACCGCTTGAGGTACTGGTCGTACGGCATCACGCCGTAGGTCTGGGCCCCGAAGAAGTCCCGGTACCACACGGCCAGCAGGCCCATCAGCACCGGCAGGTTCTGGGCCAGCGGCGTGGTGCGGAAGTGCTCGTCCATCTCGTGGAAACCGGCCAGCATCTCGTCGAACTGGTCCGGGCCGATGGCGACCATGACCGACAGCCCGATGGCCGAGTCCATCGAGTACCGGCCGCCGACCCAGTCCCAGAACCCGAACATGTTGGCGGTGTCGATGCCGAACTCGTGCACCTTCTCGGCGTTGGTGGACACGGCCACGAAGTGCCTCGCGACTGCGTCTTCATTTCCGAGCGCGGCCACGACCCAGTCGCGGGCCGAGTGGGCGTTGGTCAGCGTCTCCAGCGTGGTGAAGGTCTTGGAGGAGATGATGAACAGGGTCTCGGCTGGGTCCAGGTCCCGGGTCGCCTCCACGAAGTCGGTGGAGTCCACGTTGGACACGAACCGGAACGTGATCTCCCGGTCGCTGTAGTGCCGGAGCGCTTCGTAGGCCATGACCGGGCCCAGGTCCGAGCCGCCGATGCCCACGTTGATCACGTTGCGGATCCGCTTCCCGGTGTACCCGGTCCACTCTCCCGACCGGATCTTGTCCGCGAAGTCCCGCATCCGGCCCAGCACCTCGTGCACGTCGGCCACGACGTCCTGACCGTCCACGATCAGCTTGGTGCCGGCCGGCATCCGCAGCGCCACGTGCAGCACAGCCCGGTTCTCGGACACGTTGATGTGCTCGCCGCGGAACATGGCGTCCCGCCGCTCGGGCACCCCGGACTCCTCGGCCAGCTCGACCAGCAGGCGCAGGGTCTCGTCGGTGACCCGGTTCTTGGAGTAGTCGAGGTACAGGCCGGCTCCCTCGGCGGCCAGCCGCTCACCCCGCCCGGGATCCTCGGCGAAGAGGTCACGCAGGTGCCGCCCGGCGATCTCCTCGTAGTGGCGCTCCAGCGCCTGCCACGCCTTCCGCTCCCGCAGCGGCGTCACGGCCATGTCTCCTCCTTCGTCCAGGACCGCCCCGTCCCGACATCAGTGCTCAGTCGCGAGCATTTCATGCGCGGGTGAACACACTGTCGCGGCCTCGCGGCTTGTTGTTGAAAATTCTTTTGAAACGGGCCCCGGCTAAGAGTCGAACCCCAGGCCGAGCCGGTCCAGGGTCCGGAGCCACAGGTTGCGCCGCCCCGCGTCCCGGTCCGCCCGGGCCAGGGATGAGCGGGTGAGCTGGACGACCGCGGTCCGCGCGGGCTCGGGCGGGAACGGCACCGGCCGCGACCGCACCGCCCGCAGGCGGGTCCGCTCGGTGGGCTGGCCGGACAGCAGGTCGAGCGTCACGTTGGCCCCGAACCGGCTGGCCCCCACACCCAGCCCGGTGTGCCCGCAGGCGTAGGCCAGCCGGCCCCGGCAGGCCGTGCCGTAGAACGCGAAGAACCGGCTGCAGGTGTCGATGGCCCCGCCCCAGCAGTATTCGAAGGTCACGTCCTCGAGTTGCGGGAACGTGGCCAGGAAATGCTCGGCCAGGGCCAGGAACGTGGCCGGCCGCTGGTCGTGCCCGCCGCCGACCGTGCCGCCGGGGTAGTACACCGCGTCGTAGCCGCCCCACAGGATCCGGTCGTCGGCGGTGAGCCGGAAGTAGTGGAACTGATTGCCGCTGTCGGCCGCGCCCTGCCGGTTGGCCCAGCCCACGGAGTTCAATTCGGTGGGGGTGAGCGGGCGGGTGACGAGCACGTAGTCGTAGACGGGGACGAAGTAGTTCCGGATCCGGCGCAGCAGCGGCGGGTAGGCCCCCGTGGCCAGCGCCACCCGCCCGGCCCGGACCCGGCCGTACGGCGTGCCCAGGGCCAGCGCGCCCCCGTCGGTGCGCAGCGACTCCACGGGGGTGTGCTCGAAGAACCGGACCCCCGCATCCAGGCAGGCCTGCCGCAGGCCGCGGGCCAGCCGGGCCGGATCGACCATGGCGCAGGTGTCGTGGTGCCAGGTCCCGCCCAGGAACGTGGGCGAATTCAGCTGGGCCTTGACGGCGGCCGCGTCCAGCTCGGTCACCCGGTGACCGAGTTCGCGGGCGGCCTCGGCCTCCTCGGTCAGTCCCTCCAGCTGCCAGGGGGCGGTGGCCACGTCCAGTTCGCCGGTGGCCGCGAAGTCGCAGTCGATGTTGTGCTCGGCGACGGTGGCCGCGATCTCCTTGAGGTTCTGGGCGCCTAGTTCTTCCAGACGGGGCATCTCATCGGGGAACCGGCTCAGCCCGTTGCCGAGGCCGTGGGTCAGGCTGGCCGAGCAGAACCCGCCGTTGCGACCGGACGCCGCCCACCCCGCGGTGCTGGCCTCCACCAGCACCACGTCGGCCGACGGGTCCCGCTCCCGGGCCAGCAGCGCCGTCCACAGCCCGGAGAACCCGCCGCCCACCACCACCAGATCGGCCCGCTCGGCCCCCGTCAGCGCGGGCGCCGGCTCCGGCGCCCCCGGCTGGCTGGTCCAGAAGCTCCGCGGCTGGGCCCCGGCCAGCGCACGCCGAGCCCGGTCCGCGCTCGGCGCGTGGTCCGTGCCCGTGTCCCGGCCGGTGATCCGCATCGTTGGTGAATCTATCGCGACGAGGTCACCCGGCCCGTGATCAGGTCGGGCAGCTCAGCCTTTCCCGATACGGACGCTGCTCCTGGCGTTCGACCAGGAAGGCAGCTCGCGGTCTCCGACCAGGAGGGCAGCAGCCTCCGACCAGGAGGGCAGCTTGCGGCCATGGATCATGAGGGCAGCGGTCCCCGCGACCACGGCCGCGAAGCCATCCCGGAAATCGCCACTGTCCCGGTTACCCCGCCGTCCCGGTTACCCAGTTACCCAGTTGCCCAGGTCACCCGGCGTCCTCGTCGCCCGGCTGTCCCGGTCACCCAGCAGTCCCCCTCGCCCGGCAGCCCCGTCACCCAGCTGTCCCCGTCACCCGGCCGTCCCCGTCACCTATCTGCGCCCTCACCTATCTGCCCCGTCACGTAGCTGCCCCGTCACGTAGCTGCCCGGTCACGTAGCTGCCCCGTCACGTAGCTGCCCGGTCACGTAGCTGCCGCCATCCAGTTGCCCGCCGGCCCTCGCCACCCGGATGTTCCTGTCATCCGACAGCCCCGTTACCCCGCCGTCCCCGCCACCCCGGCGCCCCGGTCACCCAGCTGTCTCCGTCACCCAGCTGGCCCGTCCCCGTGACCTGGCAATCTCTCGTCGCCCGGCCTGACTCATCACAGCGCCCCGGGCCGACCACACACCGCCCGGCACGGCCCCAGGCCGGCCCCACCGCCCGGCACGGCCCCAGGCCGGCCACGCACGCCCGGGCCCCGGGCCGGCCCCACCGCCGGCACGGCTAGACCCCGCCCCAGCCAGCGGCATGACTCTTCCCAGTGGCCTCGCGTACCCCACTGCGCCAATTCCTTTGCGCTTATGTGTGTTGTTTTACGCAATAAATAATTGCCGGGGCTATTCATTTGACAGACTCATTCGATACTATGTTCGTATTGACATCTTGATTAGTAATGATCAGGGGCAGTTGATGACAGTAGAGCCAATTTCCGGTGAAGGTGACGCCGATCGTTCGCCGCCGCGAGTGGTTTCGCCGCCGCCAGCGATACCGGAGTCCGGCCATCACCCGGGCCTGAGCTGGGTCCGCCCGTCCGATCGCATCGACACGCCCGCTGGCTTCGAGTCGGGCGGCCAGCTCGACAGCTCGGCTCCGGGTGGGCCACTGGCCGGTCTGGCCGACGCGGCCACGCGCGACGGCCGGCTGGCCGGGCTAAACGATGACGAGCTGATCGGTGTGCTCCGGGCCTGGCGGCGCCTGGAGTCATGGTGCAGCGCGGGCACCTTGGCGGCGATCGCCGAGCTGGCTCGCCGCCGTCCGGCCGACCGGACGCCGCCCGCCTCTCCGGGCGATTTCCCGGCCCAGTTCAGTGAGTTCATCGGCGACGAGGTCGCGGCCGCCCTGACGTTGACCGCCCGGACCGCCGATGCCTATCTAGAGCTGGGCCTGGACCTCGCCACCAGGCTGCCCGCCACGGCCCGGGCCCTCCGGGCGGGGACCATCGACTTTCCCAGGGCTCGTCTCATCGCCGATCAGGTCAGACACCTGACCGATCAGGACGCCCGTCAGGTGGAGGACAGGGTCCTGCCCGCCGCCGGGCAGCAGACGACCGGACAACTGAGGGCCGCGACGGGCCGCGCGGTGCTGGCCGTCGATCCGGGGGCCGCGGCCAGGCGCCGTGAGGAGGCCCAGAAGGATCCCCGAGTGCGCCGCTGGCAGGAGGACGCCGGAACCGCCGCGCTGGCCGGATACGCGCTCCCTCCGGCCGACGTCCTGCAGGCCGATCAGCGCATCACCGAGGGCGCGCTCCGGCTCCGCGACGCGGGTCTGCCCGGCTCCCTGGAGGAACTCCGCGCCCGCGCCTATGTGGACCTCTTGCTCGGCCAGGACTCGGCACCGACCAGTTCGCACCGACCCCGGGGCACTCCCCTCTCCCCCAGCCCGCGGCGACTGGCCGCTCGCGTCAACTTGACCATTCCGCTGCTCACTCAGTTCGGGCTGGCGGCCGAGCCGGGAATGGTGGCCGGGTTTGGGCCGGTCGATCCGGTGCTGGCCCGCGAGTTGGCCACCGCGGCGGCGGCGCATCCAGTGAGCCGCTTTTGTGTGACCGTGACCGGCGCAGATGGACAGGCCATCGGACACGGATGCGTACCGGGGCGCCCACCCGATCTGAGCCCGGCCGGGACCTCCGGGTTCACCGTGACGGTCAGCCCGCTGGCCGGACCGAACTGCGACCATCGGCATCAGGAGGCGGCCTACCAGCCCAGCCGCAAACTTCAGCACCTGATCTGGGCCCGCACTCCGACGTGCAGCGCACCCGGTTGTCCGCGGCCCGCGGCCCGGTGCGACCTCGACCACACGGTGCCCTACGACCAGGGTGGCCGGACCTGCGAATGCGACCTGGCTCCGTTGTGCCGGCATCACCACCGCTGCAAACAGGCCCGCGGCTGGCGGCTCGAGCAGCCCAGTCCAGGCGTCATGCGCTGGACCACCCCGGCTGGACGCCGGTATCACCTGCGGCCCTAGCCCGCGCGCTGGCCGAGGGATACCCTGACGGCAGTGGCAGCAGCGCCTGCCTGCTTCCGAGCCGCTGGTGGCCCGCGCCACGGCGACGACGAGGACAAGGGTCCGTTGATTCGCGCGTCTACTTTCGCCTGGTCATTTTCACCTGGGCGAGCAGACGCGGGCCGCCTCGCCGGGAAGAGATGATCATGACGAACAACCGTGGGCTCAAGGCCGCCATCCGCCGCCGCATGGCCGAAACCGGCGAGTCCTACGTGGTAGCCCGCCGCGCCGTCCTGGCCACAGGTATCGAGGCCGACAGGGCCGGAGCTGGTGGGGCCGCAGAGCTTGGTGTGGCTGGGCCGGAGGTCGCCGGGGCTCAGGTCGCTGGCACTGGGGTCGCTGGGACCCCTGTGACTGGGAACGCCGAGGCTAGGGACGCCGGGGCTGGGGTCGCGGGGGCCCATGTGACTGGAGACGCCGGGGCTCGGAACGCCGGGGCTGGGAACGCCGGGACTGGGGACGCCGGGGCTGGGGTGGTCGCAGGTGGCCTGTCGCCGGAGGACCTGTCGCCGGAGGAGCAGTACGCGCGGGAGGCAGCGGCGGCGGGAGTGAGCGCCGAGGAGATCGCCGCGGCGACGGCGGCCTACCGGGTGGCCGACGCGGCCGAACGCGAGGCTGCCGACGCGGAGCAGCAGGCCACAGACGCGGGACGGGAAGCCGCGGACGTGGAGCGGGAAGCCGCGGACGCG